>CAYPVA010000554.1:0-926 GCA_964414045.1 uncultured Lishizhenia sp.
CATTATTGAATCTAATGGTTTGATTCTGACAAATGCACACGTAGTTGAAGGCGCCACTACGATTTATGTCACCCTAACCGATAAGCGCGAATTCAAAGCCAAGTTACTCGGCATGGATAAGCGTACCGATGTAGCCGTTGTCAAAATTGAAGCACGTGATTTGCCTAAATTACCTTTGGGCGATTCTTCAAGGGTGCGAGTTGGTGAGTGGGTGCTGGCAATTGGCTCACCATTTGGTTTAGAGAACACCGTCACTGCAGGTATTGTTTCGGCTAAGAGTCGCGATACTGGTGATTACTTGCCCTTTATACAAACAGACGTTGCGGTCAATCCAGGTAACTCTGGTGGGCCCTTGTTAAATACTGCTGGCCAAGTCATTGGTATTAACTCTCAGATCTTTAGTCGCTCTGGCGGTTATATGGGAATCTCTTTTGCCATTCCAATTGATGAGGCAATGCGAGTTGCTGATCAATTGCGTACCAATGGAAAAATGACGCGCGGTCGCATCGGTGTTGCACTTGGCGAGATGACTAAAGACGTTGCCGAGAGTTTAGGTTTAGGTAAACCCCGTGGTGCATATGTGCGTAACGTTGAGGCAAATGGCCCTGCTGCAAGTGGCGGCATCGAAGCAGGTGATGTCATTCTCAGTTTTAATGGTCGAGATATTGCTAAATCAACGGACTTGCCTAGAGTTGTGGGGGACACCAAGCCTGGCACGCCTGTTACCGTTCAAGTTTGGCGTAAAGGTGCTACTCGTGACTTAACAGTAACGGTTTCTGATGGTGAAGCTGCTCAGGTCGCAAGCAAAAAATCTGAAGCACCTACCAATGGTGGAAACGTCAATACTTTGGGTGTAGCGGTCAGCGATGTATCTGATGCCAAAAAGAGGGATCTCAATATCAAAGGCGGTGTTGAAGTTACTGGCT
>CAYPVA010000554.1:936-1195 GCA_964414045.1 uncultured Lishizhenia sp.
AAGCAGTTTGAGGCTCTTGTAAAAGGCCTGGACGCCAATAAGGCTGTCCCAGTCTTTATTCGCCGTGCTGACAGCACTTTGGTAGTGCCTGTTAGGCCAAAATAAGGCATTTTTGCCTAAAAAATGGGCACAGGCGCCTTTAGGGCGCCACCCATTACAATCCTTTTAAGACGACTTTTTGCAGCGCATCATCCTGGTGCGTTCTGACAAGGCGTTTTTGGAATTACTAATAAAGACGCTATGGATTTAATCCGCAATT
>CAYPVA010000555.1:0-1194 GCA_964414045.1 uncultured Lishizhenia sp.
CTTGCTTTAGTGCAGATGGCCAAGTTTTATACTTTACTGCCGATGACAGAAAAGCAAATGCGAACGGAATGGTTAACTTGAAAATTTACCGTGCATTTTGGAAAAATGGCATTTGGGCAGATCAACAAGAACTTCCAATCAACAGCAATACATTTTCAACCGGACATCCAGTTTTAAGTGCTGATGGCAAAACGCTTTATTTTGTCTCTGACAGACCAGGTGGCTTTGGAGGATCCGATATTTATAGCGTAGCAATTGATGCAAACGGCAAATTTGGTGCGATTAAAAACCTTGGCGCCAATATCAACACGGAAGGAAATGAAATGTTTCCTTGGGTCAACGGAGATTTGTTCTTCTTTGCAAGCAATGGTCGTCCTGGTTTTGGAGGACTAGATGTATTTGTAGCTCCACTGGGTTTCGAGGTGGCTGCAGTTAATGCCGGCACTATAATCAATACACAAGCGGATGACTTTGCTGTAAGTTTCTTTGACAATTCTAACCTTGGTTTTGTTGCTTCAAACCGCACTGGCGGACAGGGTGGTGACGACATCTATGGGATTGAAATGGTCAAAGCATTTGTTTTCCCGATTTCATTTAAAGGAACCGCACTAGATGCGCAAAGCGGTGCTATTATGGCCGGTGCTACTATCGTTATTAAGGATGAAGCAGGTCAAATTATCGCTACACTCACTGCAGACGAAAAAGGGCAGTTCAATACGACCCTTGACCCAGGGAAGTCTTACACGATTGAAGTGAGCAAAGACGGGTTCAGTGGAAGTAGCAAGAATATTGCAATTGCTGAAAAAGCGAAATCATACCAAGAGGTCTTTAAATTAGAGAAAAAACCTGCATTCATGCTTGAACTTCTCTTGACCAATGCCCAAACGAAAGGTGTCATTCCCGGAGCACAAATCTTGATTAAAGATCTCAAGACAAAAGCTGTTTTGTTTTCAAATACGACAGACCAAGCCGGAATGTGGCAACAAGCATTGGACAACATGAAGCTAGGCAACCAATTGGCCTATGAAATCACACTTACTTGTAACGGTTACCTTTCAAAAACCCTAACTTATCAAGAAGTGATCAACAAGGAAGGTATTATTGCGCTTCACGAAAAGTTAAATGTTGCCATGACCCCTATCAATGTTGGTGGTGACCTCGCAAAAACGTTAGGTATCAAACCTATTTACTTTG
>CAYPVA010000556.1:0-1193 GCA_964414045.1 uncultured Lishizhenia sp.
GACACAGAAATGATGCCATCATTGGCACCTAATACCGCCGCGCGCAACCAATTACTTCTGTGAATGTAGTGGCTGTCTAAATAGTTGTCGATGTTGATGTTACTCATGGGTTCTATGATTGTTTTTACTGAACAAAGATATCATTTCCTGAGGCGTTCAAACCACATTTCTAAATCTGGATTGGGAACAATCAAAGCCTTTTGTTGCATGAGGCGCTTTTTGATGTGCTGAATTCTGGAATTGGGTAGCGGATGCGAACTTAATAATTCAGGAAGGGCATCGGCGCCTGTTGCTTTGAGTTTCTTGAACAACTGTAGCATGGCCTTTGGGTCTTGGTGGTTGTCGAGTAAAATCTGGAGCCCGAGTTCGTCGGCTTGTTGCTCATGAGCACGCGCGTAGGAGAGTTGATGCAGTTGTTGGGCGTTGTCTGTCAGTACAGCTGCAATGCCACTGACATCGCCAACGAGTAAAGAAATGATCATGTATCCTGCCAAATTTCTGCTCAATAACTTCATGGAATGCCGCTCATTGATGTGGCTCACTTCATGACCAAGCAAAGCAACCAATTGTGCGGGTGTTTCTAGTTGATCCAACAAACCTGTATAAACTACAATTTCACCATTCGGCATGGCAAATGCATTGACCTCATCGGACTGAACGACATTAAAATGTAAGGGCCGATTATTGTATAATTGGAGCTCAGCAGCAAAAGCGTTGAGGGCCTTACTTCTTTTTTGATCTATACTTTCTGCTGGCACCATTGTGCTAAAAAAAGTATCGCCTATTTGGTCGTCAACAGTTGTTGGTAAAAATGTAACGGCTCTTTCAGCTAGAGGTGGCAAACCCCATAAATAAGCCGCGATGAGCCCAAAACATAGCAGCCCAGCAATTAAAAGCACTTTGAACAATCCGAGCTGCTTGAATTGGAAATGGAGGTTGTTTTTAGCCAAGACTTTGACCAAGTCATTTCTTTGATTTTGCGTCACTTCGATGCGCAGAAATGCCGCCACATTTGAACCATTTCGGAGCTCAAGGTGATTGGGGCCTTCTTGAACTTGTATGGCTTCAAAAGACCATTGTTCAATTTTATGGTCCTCAAACTTGAGATAAAGCAGTTTTTGTTGGGCATGAAACCTAACGTCAACCATTTGAGCTTGCGACGTTAGGCCATCAAAATACTGCGCTTCAAATTG
>CAYPVA010000557.1:0-602 GCA_964414045.1 uncultured Lishizhenia sp.
CAAAATACCAATTATGGTGTCTGGCACCATAACTGATCAGTCTGGGCGAACCCTCACTGGGCAAACCACCGAGGCCTTTTTAATTTCGCTTTCTCACATGCCGTTACTGAGTATCGGGCTCAATTGTGCGCTCGGTGCATCTATGATGCGGCCTTATTTGCAGGTACTCAATGAAAAAGCACCATTTGCAGTAAGCGCTCATCCAAATGCAGGTCTTCCCAACGAATTTGGACATTACGATGAAAGTCCGGCGGCCATGGCTTTGCAAATCGAACAATTTTTGCAAGAAAATTTAGTCAATGTTATAGGTGGCTGCTGTGGTACAACACCAGAGCATATTGCAGCGATTGCAAAAGTTGCTGCCAACTATTCACCTCGTAAATGGAAACAAAATGCTTAAACTCGCAGGTTTAGAAGCTTTAGTCCTCACAGAACAAAGCAATTTTGTCAACATTGGGGAACGCACCAATGTCACTGGTTCGCGTGCTTTTTTACGCATGATCAAGGACGGCGATTTTGAAGCCGCATTAGCAGTTGCAAGAGAGCAAGTAGAAGGTGGAGCACAAGTGCTCGACATCAATATGGACGAAGGCATGATCGAC
>CAYPVA010000557.1:612-1193 GCA_964414045.1 uncultured Lishizhenia sp.
GTGCGTTTTTTAAACCTTTTGGCAGCCGAACCCGATATTGCGCGCATCCCTATCATGATTGACTCCTCCAAATGGGAAATTATTTTGGCTGGCCTGAAGTGTTTACAGGGCAAAGGAATTGTCAATTCGATATCTTTGAAAGAAGGCGAAGCTGTGTTTATTGCACAAGCAAAAGAAATCTTGCGCTTTGGAGCTGCAGTCATTGTAATGGCCTTTGACGAAAAAGGGCAAGCAGATTCTTACGAGCGCCGGATTGAAATCTGTGAGCGCTCTTATCGCATTCTTGTCGATGTCGTGGGCTTCCCCAAGGACGATATCATTTTTGACCCCAATATTTTTCCAGTAGCAACTGGCATGGAAGAACATGTCAATAATGCTTTGGATTTTTTCAGGGCAACAAAATGGATCCGTCGAAATTTACCTGGTGCGCATGTAAGTGGCGGCGTTTCAAACGTATCTTTCTCCTTCAGAGGCAACAACAAAGTGCGAGAAGCCATGCACGCTGCCTTTTTGTTTCATGCCACCGCAAACGGCATGGACATGGGTATTGTCAATCCGAGTATGCTAGAAATCTATTCTGA
>CAYPVA010000558.1:0-1193 GCA_964414045.1 uncultured Lishizhenia sp.
ATCTGTCTGCTTTTTGTTTATCTAATCTTTTTTGTTCCGCTTGTATTTCAGCTTCTATTCGTTCAGCTTCTAATTTATCGGCTTCTTCTTGTTTCTTTTTTTGCGCATCTTCAAATTCTTTATCCATTTCAGCTTGTCGCCTTAATGCTTCACGATTTGAATTTAATAACCATTGATGCTCTTCGTCAATTAACTTTCTTTTTTCTGCGGCATTTGCTTTTTCTTTTTCAGCAGCTTGTTTATCAATTAGACAAGAGCAATGCATTTGACATTGAATTTCAGTCACAATTTACAATTTCTAATTCTTCTCCAAGTAGACACTTTGCTATTGGTTGGACTTTTAAGCCACTTACCGCTATACTTCGATTTGAAATACGTTATGGTTTTTATGAGATCCCGCTCAGTAATCCGACGGTTTTTAACTCAGTGCACTTAATGGGTTTCGGAACAAGAGCAATTTTATTAAAAGGAGTAGGGTCTTACGTATTAGGCGCAGTTGAATTTGACATTTTTGAAAAAATAAATGTGTCTTTATTGTTGTATTTAAATAATTGTATATCAATAAATTACTATGATAAGTTAGCTGTTTCTATAGCCCTGCATAAAAAAAAATGATTTTTTTTTCCAAAAATGTGTACCAAATCAAAAATAGTTGCGTTATGCCAATAAGAGGTCTGCAAGCCTCGAATGCTAAACTCCTTAAAACCAAAGACTATGCCTCTCCAATTCTCCCTTCAGCAGCAGTCTTTTCTTCCGAGCGAAGAGAAAATGCTAATCGAGCGTGCTCAACAAAATCCACGCTATTTCGCACCACTTTACGAGCGTTACCACGATGCGATTTTTCGCTATGTTTACCGACGCGTTGACGAGGAGGAGCAAGCCTATGACATCACTTCAAGTGTTTTTGTAAAAGCTTTGCAAGCCTTGCACAAATACGAGTACCGTGGTTTGCCGTTCTCAGCTTGGTTGTTCCGTATAGCAAAAAGTGAGCTCTATCAGTCTTTCCGCGACCAAAAAGCGCAACGTACTGTAAGCATTGATAAAGTTGTCTTGAAGCAAGTTATCGAAGAGTGGACTGAAGATTATACTGAAGAAGATAAAGCACGTCTATTGGTTGCATTAAAAGACCTCAAAGACCAACAGCTACAGTTGATTGAAATGCGCTTTTTTGAAAAGCGTTCTTTCAAAGAAAT
>CAYPVA010000559.1:0-1192 GCA_964414045.1 uncultured Lishizhenia sp.
TTTCGAAAATTCTTTAGCGGGGCCTCGGGGCTTCCGCATAACTATTGAACGACGAGGGTTTTGTGATTTACCTGTGAAAACCCAAGGGCAATCTTTGGAGGCTTAGCGCCAGACGACCACCTCAATAGGCTTGTGTCATGGCAGCAATCAAGGCACCACGAATCCTCGTAGTCGACGACGAACCAGGCATGCGTGACATGCTTGCCGACGCACTGGCGCTGGCGAACTATGAGACGCACACCGCGGTTGACGGATTCGATGCACTCGAGCGAATCCGTGCCGGAAAGTTTGAGCTTGTTATTAGGGACGTGAACATGCCGCGCATGAACGGGTTCGATCTGCTTCAAGATCTGCGCGAGCACAGCGACGACACTCCGGTGATTCTGTTGACTGCTCGGGGCGACCGCAACGACGTGACGGCAGGCCTCAAGTATGGCGCCGACGACTATGTGACCAAGCCATTCGGGCTCGAGGAATTGACGTTGCGCGTTGCCGCGATTCTTCGTCGCACCGGTGCCGGCATGAGCGAGTCAACCATTCACGAATGTGGACCGATCACGATCGATGAGGAACGCCACCTGGTCACCATGAACGGTTCGGCTGTCGACCTATCGCCAACCGAGTTTCGTCTTTTGCTCGAGCTGGTTGAGCGCAAGGGCAAGGTCGTCACCAAGAACCACCTGCTCGACCGAGTTTGGGGCATGGGTTTTGCGACCGGTGCAACCGTGGTCGACACATATATTTCCTATCTGCGTCGCAAGCTGCACACCGATGAGTGGCAGGGCATCAAAACGGTTCGAGGAATCGGCTTTCAGATCGAGGCCTAGTCGTGAAACTTCAAACCAAACTCACCTTCGCTTCGGCCGGCATCATCTCGACGCTGGGCCTCGTCGTCGGTGGCGTTGCGGTGATTTCTAGCGAGGCTTCGGGCGTCGCGTCAATCGACAAAATTTTGCGCTCTGGTGCGACCACGATCATCGAAGAAAAATCCGACAAGCTGTCTGCCGCGTTTTTGGTTTCGAGCGAATCGGGTGACTTGCTTGAGGTGGGCTATCTCGACCCAACCGGCGTGCTCAGCAACCTGAGTGCGAGCGCCGATGTGATCCCGACCATTCCTAGCAATCAACAGTTGGATGCGGCGAGCTCAAAACCGATCAGCTCGGACGGGCGCTGCGCAATGCTTCACCGGAAA
>CAYPVA010000560.1:0-1190 GCA_964414045.1 uncultured Lishizhenia sp.
AGGTGTTGGTCTGGGTTCGTCGCCAGGTATTCACGGTCGGACTCATTTCCGATCAAGTGCCAGACGAAACCGGTGATGAGTTTAATCACAGTGTCGCGCCCGCCCGCCAACAGCACGTTTGCGATGCCCTGCATTTCTTGGCGGTTGATCGGCGTGCCGTCGATCACGAGGCGCGAGACAAAATCCCACGCATCGGTGCTCGGTTCTCCGTTGCGGTGCTTCTCTTCGGCGGCATCGAAAACGCGATCCAGGTATGCCTGCAGCGTCGAACCATCGCGATCTGATTCGGCCGCGAAGTTTCGCTCGCGATGCGCCTGCTCGCTCTGCTTGCCGAGGGTGCCCTCTGCGTATGCTCTCGCTGTCCAGACATCTGGCCCCCAGCTGAGCCACTCGTCATAATCCTGCGGGCGGTTGTAGTTGATGGTCAGACACCCAATCACGTATGGCAGTGCGATTTCTGAGACCACATCCACCGATTCTGTCGAGCCGACCTTCGCTATGAGCTTTGCGGCTAGTGCTCGATAGGCGGGCGCATGCGGCGCGATCGCATCTGAATGAAACAGCGGTTGCACCGCGGCACGCAAAACAGTGTGACGCGGCGGGTCGGCCTCAAGTGGCAACTGGCGGTAGTCGCGCACATCGCGGTCGCCTAGCAGGTCGCTCGAATAGTTTTCGAAGTCGCGCGCTGCAGCGCGAACCGCATCGAATCCTCGAATTTCGCGCTTGGACATCGTGCTCGTTAGATCAGGTCCGCGAGCCAGGCTTCGACATCTTCGCTCTTTCGAGGAAGCGCGGCGCTCAGGTTTTCGACACCGGTTTCTGTGACCAAAACGTCGTCCTCGATGCGAACACCGATGCCACGGAACTCGGCCGGGGCGAGTAGGTCATCCGGCTGGAAATAGAGGCCAGGTTCGATAGTGAACACCATGCCAGGCTTGAGTTCGCCGTCGAGATACATGTCGCGACGAGCCTGAGCGCAGTCGTGCACGTCGATGCCGAGGTGGTGGCTGGTGCCGTGAACCATCCAGCGGCGGTGGAACTGCTTATCGGCCTGCAGCGATTCTTCGGCGCTGATCTCGAGCAAGCCCCAGTCAGCCACCTTGCGGGCGATTACCTGCATCGCGGCCGCGTGAATCTCGCGGAACTTGATGCCCGGCTTGGCAACGGCTAAGGCCGCATCGGCCGCCTCG
>CAYPVA010000561.1:0-1189 GCA_964414045.1 uncultured Lishizhenia sp.
ATAACAACGATGCCATTCCGCTCTTGGAAGCATTCAATAAGGCTTATCCAGAAAATAATTACCGCACTGAAATTGCCATTGGTATCGGGGCGTATCATTTCAAAAACGAAGACTTCCTGAGTGCACAGCGCGCGTACAAGGATATCAATGTGAGAAATTTGAAGGCTGATCAAAAAGAAGAAGTCCTGTTTAAGTTGGGCTATTCAGCTTATCAAAACGAAGATCAAGATGCAGCGTACTTGGCATTTAAGGATATTAAGGATGGCACAACGGAATACGCCAAGCCAGCACTCTATTACTATGCTCATATCAGCTACACGCGTTCTGCTTTACAAGAAGCGCTAGAAGGATTCAAAGCCTTGCAAAAAGATTCAACATATTGTGGTGTTGTTCCTTATTATATCGCACAGATCTTATACAAACAAGGGAAGTATCAAGATGTCATTGATTTTGCTCCTACAGTGCTTGCTTGCAGTTTTGTCAACAACGAATTTGACATACAGCATATCATCGGGAATGCTTATTATCAGCTTGGGAAGTTTGATTTAGCGCTCCCTTATCTTGAAAAGTATCATCAAAATGCACGTGGAACGCGCGATGATTATTATGAGTTCGGCTATGCTTATTATAAAACACAGCAATATGACAAAGCCATCAAGAATTTTGATAAAGTCACACGTGTCCAGGATAGTTTAGGACACATCGCCATGTATCAAATTGGTGATGCTTACCTGAAATTAAACAAACTCCTACCTGCGCGCAGCGCCTTTGAACGTGCCGCAGAAATGAATAGTGTGCCACAAATACAAGAGGATGCCTTATTTCAATTTGCCGTCATTTCATTTAAAGTTGACATCAATCCTTATGATGAGTCGGTGCGTGCATTTGAAAATTACCTAAGCCGCTATCCTGAGTCCAAGCGCAAAAGAGATGTATATCAATATTTAGTCAATGTTTACACCAACACGTCCAATTTTGCCAAGGCATTAGAGTCTATTGATAAGTTGGCATCCAAAGATGCACAACTTAAAAAAGTGTACCAAACGGTGGCATTTAACTATGGTGTCGAGCTTTTTCAAAAGGGTCAAATGCAAGATGCTTTTGAAGCGTTCAAGAAGGTGAGCACTTATCCGATGGATCCACAAATGGTGGCGCTTTCACGTTACTGGATGGCCGATATCCAATACCG
>CAYPVA010000562.1:0-507 GCA_964414045.1 uncultured Lishizhenia sp.
CTTGCGCGACTGACGGCTACTGCTACGCCGACTTCACGGCTGTGCAGTCGGGCGGTACGTGGTCGATCCCTGCGAACGTGTATTCGATTGACATCCTCGCTGTCGGCGGTGGCGGCGGTGGAACACGCGGCAAGTGCTCATACGTTTGGGGCCAGGGTGGTGGCGGTGGCGGTTTCGCCGAGGTCACCGGTCAGGCAGTGACCCCTGGGGCTACGGCGACTATCGCGGTCGGTGGTGGCGGCACCGGTTCAGGCGAATGCAGTACCAGCACCCAAGGAACTCAGGGTGGCACCAGCTCGGTAGTTGTCGGCTCAGTCGCAATCTATGCCTATGGCGGATATGCGCCTCCGTCGGGCACAACTTACACGAGCAACGTCGGCGGCAACTCTGGCAACAACCTCATCAACGGTGTTTCCGGTTCGGGCACCGCTGGTGGGGCGCCAGCTTATGACAGCACTGGAAACTGCACCGGCGCCACCTCTTGTGGCGCCGGTGGAGGTGGTGGAG
>CAYPVA010000562.1:517-1188 GCA_964414045.1 uncultured Lishizhenia sp.
CGCCGGCGCTGCTGGCAGCGGACTAAACGCTGGCACCGGTCGAGTGTCTGCCCTCACTGGTGCACGGTATGGCGGTGGCGGTGGCGGTCGAGGTTCTTCGACCTATGGAACAGCCGATGCGAATGCTGGATACAGCGGCAGATGCGATGGTCCGGCTAACTACGGCGGCGGTGGCGCTGACTGTAACGCGCAAACTTCAGGCCGAGGCGGCAACGGTGGCTCGGGCTACGTCTACATTCGCTATCTGCCAGGCCCAACTATCACCAACGCAAACCAGACCACGACGCTTGGCAGCACCGCAACCTTCACCGCGACACCGACTCGCGCGAGCAACCTGACGGCAGCGACTTTCTCATACCAGTGGCAGTCGAGCACCGACAGCGGCAGCACCTGGGCCGACATCGCGGGTGCAACCAGCGCGACTTACACGACGCCAACTCAGAACTCGACCGCGACCAGCGCAATTCGATATCGCGCGAAGGTCACGCAGACCGCGACCACCATTGCCGGAAGCCCGACGGCATACAACTATTCACCCGCGGCTACCCTCACGGTAAACCTGACCCCGAACAACATCACCTTTGGCGCCCTCAGCGGCAAGACCTATGGCGATGCTTCGTTCAACGTGGCTGCAACGGCAAGCTCAGGCCTGACCGTCGCTTTCACCTCGG
>CAYPVA010000563.1:0-1186 GCA_964414045.1 uncultured Lishizhenia sp.
GTTGGTGTCGGGTTAGCAGTAAGCGCGACGGATAATCCACCACAGATAGTGGTATCAGTTACATTAAGTACAGGAATAGGATTCACGGTAACGGTAACAGAAGTCGGTGCACTAGCACAGCCGTTGAGCGTATAGACTACGCTATAAGTTGTGGTCGCAGTTGGACTCACATTGATACTTGCAGAGGTAGCGCCATTAGACCAGAGGTAAGTTCCACCTGGAGCTGAAGGGGTAGCAGTAAGCGTGGCTTGTTGCCCGTTACAAATTGATGGTGGAGTAGGAACAGTTACAGTAGGAATAGGATTTACAACGACATTACCGGTAGTTGTAGCACTTGTAGCACTACAACCATTGAGTGTATAAGATACTGAGTAGTTGGTATTGGTTGTAGGGTTAACGATGATCTGCGGCGTTGTTGCTCCGTTAGACCAAGCATAAGTACCACCTGGGAGATTGACAGTAGCAAGGAGCGTATCACCGCTACCATTACAGATGGTAGTTGTAGTAGGTAAACTGACCGTAGGCACCGGGTTGACAGCTACGGTAACTGTATCAGCAATCGAAGGGCAACCGTTGAGCGTATAGACTACAGAGTAGTTGAAGTTTTGAGCCAGCGTAGGGTTGGTAAGCGAAGGCGTTATGTTGATTGTTGCTCCAGAGAGACCATTAGACCACACATAGGTTCCACCGGGTGCGGAAGGAGTTGCAGTGAGTGTTGTAGGTGCCCCATTACAGATAGCAGGGACGTTAGCAACGGTAACGCTAGGTATAGGGTTCACGAAAACAGTAGCTGTAGCGGAAGTTGCGGCACACCCCCCGATATTGACGGTAACGGTATAGTTAGTGGTAGCGGTTGGGTTAACGGTAAGTGTTTGTGTTGTTGCACCAGTACTCCAGGAGTAGTTGGCGCCGTTAGGCCCTGCAACAAGAGTAGTAGACTGTCCAAAGCAGATTGTATCGTTGAGGAGTGTAGCAACTGGATTTTGAATGACAGTAACCGTGACATTATCATTAGCAGTACAACCATTAGCAGTATAGGCTACAGAATAGGTAGTAGTGGTAGCCGGAGTTACAGTAACCTGGCTAGTAGTAGCACTATTGGCGTTAGCAGACCAAGCATAAGTACCACCCGTTGGTGTCGGGTTAGCAGTAAGCGCGACGGATAATCCACCACAGATAGTGGTAT
>CAYPVA010000564.1:0-1185 GCA_964414045.1 uncultured Lishizhenia sp.
CAGGGCCTCGAGGAACTGGCGCGCTACGACATCCCGACCTCGCTGCAGCTGGAGGAGCGGGGCTGATTACCCCTGACCTGATTCCCGATGAGGCGCGCGAGTGGCAGACCGCAGCAGAGAGGCACGGACTCGACCGCGTTTACCTCGCCGCACCAACCTCAACTCCTGCACGTGTTGCGGCGGCCTGTGCTGCTTCGCAAGGTTTTGTCTATGCGGTTTCAACGATGGGAATCACTGGTGCCCGCACCGAACTTGATGCCAACGCTCGTGCCGTGACTGAAGCTATCCGCGCCGCCGATTCACAAGCATTTGCTTGTGTCGGAATCGGCATCTCGACCGCCGACCAGGTGCGTGAGGTGAACACTTACGCCGATGGTGCAATCGTGGGTTCCGCGTTCGTAAACGCATACTTGCAGGCTGGTTTGCCTGCGCTCGTGGCCAAAGTGAAAGAACTAGCTGGTCGGGTCTAATAGGCTCTACACGAAAGCATTAGGAGCAAATCTTGAGCATTGCAGCAAACTTCAAAGCCGACTTCGTGGCGAGCATTCCCAGCCCTTCTGTGAGCTACTTGGATCTAGGCCCTTTCCGCATCCACTTCTATGCGCTTTTCATAATCCTTGGCATCGTTATTGCCGGCTTTTTGGGACACCGTCGCTTGCGTGCACGCGGCGCTCAGAACCTGGAAGTAGTTGATATCGCTCTTTGGGCGGTCCCATTCGGCATCATCGGCGGACGCGTGGTTCACGTGCTGACGCACTTCAACGACTACTTTGGCGCGGGAGCTGACCCAACGTCAGCGCTGCGCATCTGGGAGGGCGGTCTGGCCATCTATGGGGCGCTCGCATTCGGTGCAATCGGCGCATACATCGGAGCCCGCCTAAGCAAGGTGAACTTCTTGGCGTTCGCCGACGCCATCGCTCCGGGCTTGCTTATTGCGCAGGCTATCGGTCGACTTGGCAACTATTTCAACCAAGAGCTCTACGGGGCTCCAACCGACCTGCCATGGGGTCTCGAAATCGACAACATGGACGCAATGCCGATCGGCCTGCCAGTTGGCACTACTTTTCACCCGACTTTCGCCTACGAGGCTCTCCTCAGCATCGCTGGAGCACTTGTGCTGATTTGGCTAGACCGCAAGTATGCGCTGCGCCGGGGCCCCCTCTTTGCCGTGTATCTGATCTGGTA
>CAYPVA010000565.1:0-1183 GCA_964414045.1 uncultured Lishizhenia sp.
GCGCAACTATTGCCGGAGCCATCGCTTTGGCAATTGGTATTGGTATTCAGAATTTTCCGGAAGGTTTTGCGGTTGCCATGCCGCTTAGGCGCGCTGGTGCGAGCCGCATGAAGAGTTTTATGTACGGCCAGCTTTCGGCAATTGTTGAGCCAATTGCTGGGGTCATTGGGGCGGTTGCGGTTATTTACATGGAACCCATTTTACCTTTTGCGCTTTCCTTTGCCGCTGGTGCCATGATCTTTGTAGTGGTCGAGGAGGTCATTCCCGAAACGCAGCGCGATAAGTATACCGACATCGCCGTACTTGGCTTCATTGGTGGTTTTCTCGTGATGATGATCTTGGATGTAGCTTTGGGGTAAAAAAAAGCCTCCCGAAATGGAAGGCTTTAAAGTGTTTTGTGCAAGTTAAACACAAATTGTTTGCTCGCAGGCTTTCAAAATTTCTCTGACTTCTTCAAGTGTAGGCGCCTCAGCATAAGTGCGCAATACAGGTTCTGTGCCAGAAGGTCTGATCATGACCCAACGCTCGTCATCGAAGAAATACTTGAACCCATCGATTGTTTGAACCTCTCTCACTTGGTATTTACCAAACGATTTGTAATTATTTTCCTTACAGTTGACGATGATTTTTTGTTTGAGATCTTCTGTGATGTGAAGGTCGTTGCGCTCAAATTGGAAAGGCCCTACGATAGCGTACACTTCATCAATGAGTTGATCGAGTGTTTTGCCAGATTTAGCCATGAATTCCCAAATGATCAGACCCATCCAGATGCCATCGCGCTCCGGAATGTGGCCTTTAACTGCAATACCTCCAGATTCTTCACCACCGAGTAAAACATCTTCCTTGATCATGATGGCTGCAATTTCTTTGAAGCCAATTTTGGTTACTTCGAGTTCTAGACCATAGTGCTTGCAAAGTTTCTCAACTCTTGGCGTGACTGAAAATGCAATCACGACTTTTCCGCTCATTTGCTTGTACTTGACCATGTAATGGATCAAGAGCAAGATGATGTGATGCGAGTCTACGAATTCGCCATGGCTGTTGTAGAGCCCAATGCGATCCGCATCGCCATCGGTAGCCAGCGCACAAGCGATATCACCCTGTTTTTTAATCGTTTGCGCGAGTTCCTGAAGGTTTTTGGCAATAGGTTCTGGCGCCGTTCCCATAAAAGATGGGTTGTGGT
>CAYPVA010000566.1:0-1183 GCA_964414045.1 uncultured Lishizhenia sp.
AAAACCACATAAAAAGTGGTGGCCCAATGATTTCGGCTAAGCTCATTAAACTGGTGAAAATGCCTTGAAGCTCGCCTTGCTCATTACTTTGCACCTGTCCGGATATGATGGAGCGCAGTGCAGGGTCAACTAATCCAGTGAGTGCATAAGGCAGAATAATTGCATACATCATCCAACCCTGATTGATAAAACCTAGACCAATTAGTACAAAAACCGTGACTAAAATCCCAAGTTTTGCCGCGTTTTTCTGGCCAATTTTTTGGACAATTGGGCCTGTTAAAGCGCCTTGCACCAAACCAAAGCAAACACCTACCACCGCTAAAGAAATACCGACCTCTTTGATAGACCAACCAAATTTCTCCATGGTATAAAAATTCCAGGTGGAGTGTACACACATCGACATGAGGATGGTTAAAAACGAGACAATGAAAAGGTATTTTAATTTTTCAAAACGTTTGATTTGTTGAAGCGCTCCGAAAGGATTTGCGCGCTTCCATTCAAATTTGCGACGGTTTTCATGCGACAACGATTCTTTCAAAATAAAAAACCCGTAGATGAAATTTACCATCGAAAAAAGTGCCGCCACCAAAAATGGTGTTCTAGGGCCAAATTCAGATAGTAAGCCTCCGATAGCTGGTCCGATGACAAAGCCAATTCCAAAAGCCGCACCGATGAGGCCAAAATTCTTGGCTCGGTTTTCAGGTGTAGAGATATCTGCTATATACGCTGCCGCTGAAGTAAAACTGGCACCAAAAATTCCGGAAATTGCCCTACCGAGCACTAACCAAAATAAATCGGGGGCATAAAACATAACCATGTAATCCAAGCTCATGCCCAAAACAGAAATTAGCAATATGGGTCTACGGCCATAGCGATCGCTTAAATTTCCGATCAAAGGAGAAAACACGAACTGCATAAAGGCATATGCACCCATCACCCACCCAAAATACTGAGAAGCCTTTCCGAGCGGCACATGAGCCGTTTCTGAGATCAAGGTTGGAAAAGATGGAATGATGATGCCTAAACCTATTGAATCAAGGCAAATGGTAACGAGAATAAAAATTAAAGCAGATTTCGGGTTGATGGCTTGCATGGTGCAAAAGTAAGGATTTCAAAAAACCTCACCCCCTACATCTTCTCAAAACAATAAGTATAGCCGTCGTAATAATTATCTGCGATAAAT
>CAYPVA010000567.1:0-869 GCA_964414045.1 uncultured Lishizhenia sp.
GCCTGGTCCTGTTTTAGCATTTTGTCGCTCAGGCGCACGTTCAACCAATTTGTATCAACTTGCTTTACAAGTAAATTAAGCAAGAGTTAATTTGGCAAAACAATGCGTATTGTTATTCCAGAGGATCGTAAGTTAGTCCATGAAATGATCACACCAATTCGTTGGGGTGATATGGATGCCTATGGTCATGTGAATAACACGATCTACTTTCGGTACATGGAACAAGCTCGAGTGGAGTGGATTACTTCATTGGGTTATCAGGTGGCGCCTGGCAGGGAGTCCATGCTGATGATGAATGGCTTTTGTAACTTCTATAAACAGCTCTCATATCCAGGCGACTTGATTCTGAAAACCTCGATTGGTGCGATTGGTCGCACCAGTATGGATGTATTCACCAGCATGGCGTTGACCTGCGCACCTAATGAAGAGGTGGCAATTGGTGGTGCAACTATGGTTTGGGTAGATCTCACCACCAATAAATCAGCGCCTTGGCCTGAGCATATTTTGCAAAAGATTAGTTAACAAGGCGGTATGCAGCCAAGCAACCCACAAATCTTATCGCGGGAACGATTTGTCGCTGAACTAGATTCTTATGATTGCATCATTGATGTGCGTTCACCTGCCGAATTTGCTTTAGACCATATTCCTGGCGCAGTGAACTATCCAGTCCTCAATAATGAGGAGCGTGCACAGATAGGCACTTTATATAAACAAGACTCGCCATTTGCTGCCAAGAAGCTCGGTGCGGCTTTGGTATCGCGCAACATTGCCAATCATCTAGAGAATCATTTTCAAGATTTTCCACGGACTTGGCGCCCATTGGTTTACTGTTGGCGCGGTGGTGAGCGCAGCGGTGCGTTCACTCATAT
>CAYPVA010000567.1:879-1182 GCA_964414045.1 uncultured Lishizhenia sp.
TTTTCATTTCAAGTGATTTGCGGCATGACCGGCAGTGGGAAGACGAGGGTATTGCAAGAGGCGGCTCGTTATGGTGCTCAGATATTAGATCTTGAGGCGCTAGCAATTCATCGAGGGTCTGTATTGGGTAATGAGCCTAATATTGAGCAGCCAACCCAAAAGGGCTTTGAGACAGCTTTATGGAATGCGTTACGAACTCTAGATCCATCAAAACCAGTATTGGTTGAGTCGGAAAGTAAAAAGGTAGGTGGACTGCACATACCTGATGCCTTAATGGAAAAAATTCGTGGTGGCGCATGTATT
>CAYPVA010000568.1:0-1181 GCA_964414045.1 uncultured Lishizhenia sp.
CGCGGAGTTGTCTCAAATATTGAGCGTACGGTTCAGTCTATCAATGCGGCTGTAGAAGCTACTCAAAATGCGGTTGAAGGCAATCTTAAAATCAAAAATGTACATGTCGGTATTGCTGGTCAGCACATCAAAAGCATGCAACACCGCGGTATTTACACGCGTCGCACGGCCAGCGGTGAAATTTCACAAGTAGATATCGATGCGTTTGTCGATGACATGTATCAAATGGTTATGAATCCAGGTGAAGAAATCATTGCGGCTATTCCGCAAGAATACATCGTAGATGGCGAGCCTGAAATCAAAGACCCGATTGGAATGGCTGGCGTTCGTCTTGAAGCGAATTTTCATATTATTACCGGACAGGTTACAAATGTTCAGAATATTACGCGCTGCGTTGATCGCTCTGGACTGAGTGTCAAAGACATCATTTTAGAGCCAATCGCTTCTGCCGAAGCAGTACTTTCCGAAGAAGAAAAAGAAGCAGGCGTTGTGCTTGTCGATATCGGCGGTGGCACCACAGACGTCGCTATTTTTCACGACGGGTTAATTCGCCACACGGCTGTTATTCCTTTTGGCGGCAACGTTATTACACAGGATATCAAAGAGGGTTGTCGCATCATGCAGCGTCAGGCAGAAATGCTCAAAGTAAAATTTGGTAGTGCGCTTGCGTCTGAAAGCAAAGAAAATGAGGTCGTATGCATTCCAGGTTTACGAGGCCGCGACCCTAAAGAAATTACACTTCGCAACCTAGCTAGCATTATTCAAGCCCGCATGGAAGAAATCATCGAGCTCGTCAACCTCGAAATCAAAAATTCTGGTTACGAAAAGAAACTCATCGGTGGTATCGTGGTTACTGGTGGTGGTTCGCAACTCAAGCACCTCACTCAGCTCATCGAATATTTAACAGGCATGGATGCCCGAATTGGTTATCCGACAGAGCATTTAGCAAACACCAATGACATCGATGCATTGGCAAGCCCAATGTTTGCAACGGGTATTGGCCTGGTCCTCAAAGGTTTTGAGAGCCTAGAAGCAGCACAGCCATGGGAACAACCACGCGCTGAACAAATTGACAACAAAGCCCACGAGCAACAAATTGTCGAAAAGCAAGAAAAAATTAAGACGCATTCAAACACCGGTCGTCGGGGAGAATTTTTTGACCGAATTTTAGGTAAGGTAGG
>CAYPVA010000569.1:0-1177 GCA_964414045.1 uncultured Lishizhenia sp.
ATGCCGGTTCTCAGTGTCAGTTGACCGCAACCCGTCTTGGCGATGCAAACTACCTGCCTGAGTCGTCGACCACCCAGACCATCGTGGTCAACAAGATCGCTCAGGCGACCCTCACAATCGCTAACCCAGTGATTGTTTCGGTGGGTGACCTGACCCTGTTCACCACCGGTGGTTCTGGTTCGGGTTCGGTTAGCTATTCACTGTTGGCACCTGGAACCGCGGGATGTGCCATCGTTGGCGATCAGTTGACCGCAGCCCAGAACGGCACCTGTGACGTTCGCGCGACCAAGGCGGCCTCGACCAACTTCAACCTGGCCACTAGCGCTTGGCAGACCATCCGTGTCAACAAGCTCGAGCAGACCGTGTCATTCAGCTCGCTTGTGCCGATGTATCCGGTGGTCGGCGGCACCTACTCGCCAGCCGCAACCGCTTCAAGCGACCTGTCCGTGAGCTACTCGGTAACCACCGGCAACGGCACTATCTGTGAGGTTGACGCGGTTAACCGCAACGTGATCAACTTCTTGCTCGCCGGCACCTGTGTTGTTCGCGCAACTCAGGCGGGCAATGGCCAGTACGCCGCTGCAACCGCTTCGCAGACCATCGTCATCGGCCAGCTCAACCAGTCGATCAGTCTGGCCAACATCGACGATGTCACATTCGGAGCGGCTCCATTCCCTGTGCGTGCGACCAGCAACTCCGGTTTGACCGTGACTGTCGCGGTCGGACCAAACACCACCCACTCGGCATGTAGCCTCAGCGGTGGCGTCGTGACCATCAATGCTGCGGGTGTCTGCGAGCTGATCGCCGACCAGGCCGGCAACAACACCTACTCGGCTGCTACCTCGGTCGTTCGTCAGTTCAATGTGGCGCCGGTGGCTGCCGGTTCGCCATACCTCGCAACGGCTTCGGCTACCGACGGCGCGTTCACCGTGACCTACACGGCACCTAGCTACACCGGTGGTTCGGCAATCGTTGGCTTCCAGTTAGTTGTAACAGACACCGATGGCCACGAGTATGTGAACAACGCTTGCCCTGCAAGCGGAACACCGCTCAGCTGCACCGTGATTGGTCTGCCAAACGACATCGCATACACCGCCAAGATTGCTGCAATCACCAGCTTCGGCGTGGGGCAGTTTAGTGCAGACTCGCTGCCACAAACCCCGACTACCGCGCCGCT
>CAYPVA010000570.1:0-1173 GCA_964414045.1 uncultured Lishizhenia sp.
TTGTTCGGTACTTGCGTTGCCGCCCAATGCTTCAAGTTGCTTGATTTTATCGGTATTCAGTGCTTCTTCGAGCCCTTTAATGAGGCCGTAGAAAGAAACCTCGGCAGTGTTGGGAATGAACGAGAATACGCTGTTATCGTAGTCGTGGCCAACGCTTTTTAAAACGTCTTGAACAATGAGGCGCCCAAGTGCTTTGCGTTCTTTGTAGATATCGGCGTCTGAGCCTCTTGAGAAATAGATGCGCTCAAAAGAACATTGCTTGAGTTCGCGAGGGGCATTGATTTCAATTTCTTTGACCTGACCTTTGCGCTCAATGATGAGGGCGTGCCCCGGCTGAAGTTCATTGATTTGCTCAACTTTGAGGTTGAAGGCTGTTTGTATGACAGGGCGCTCAGAGGCGACCACGCAAATTTCGTCGTCTTCGTACCAGAATGCTGGGCGAATGCCGTTGGGGTCACGCAAGACAAAAGCAGAGCCGTGCCCGAGCAAACCTGCCATGGCATAGCCGCCATCCCAGCGCTCAGAGGCTTTCTTTAAAATTTTGTCGAGTTTGATTTCGTCTTGAATGCGGGCGTAGATGTCCGTTTTGGCATAGCCCAATGATTTGTAGTGCGCGTAGAGGTCGTCATTTTCTACATCGAGAAAATGCCCGATTTTTTCCATGACAGTAACGGTATCTGACTTTTCTTTTGGGTGCTGCCCAAGCTCAACGAGCGTTCCGAAGAGTTCGTCGACGTTGGTGAGGTTGAAGTTTCCGGCAACAACTAAGTTGCGGGTCATCCAGTTGCTTTGGCGTAAGAATGGGTGGCAACTTTCAATGGAGTTGCGGCCATAGGTGCCATAGCGCAGGTGGCCTAAAAATACTTCACCTGTAAAGCCAACATTTTGTTTCAAATACTTCACGTCTTTGAGCAAGGCCGGATTTTCATCGTGGATGGCCTTGAACTTGGCGTTGATTTGATCGAAGATGTCTTGGGTAGGGTTTTTCTTGACTGAGCGGCTTCTGGAAATGTAGCGTTCACCGGGTTGCATGTCGAGTTTGATGTTGGCAATTCCGGCGCCATCTTGGCCGCGGTTGTGCTGTTTTTCCATCAAAAGATGCATCTTGTTGAGGCCCCAAAGTGCTGATCCGTATTTGTCGAGGTAGTATTCTAGGGGTTTTTTGAGCCTCAA
>CAYPVA010000571.1:0-1173 GCA_964414045.1 uncultured Lishizhenia sp.
ATGTCTCGACCGTTATCGGAATTTCACTCGTCATTTTCATGATAGGGCTTGTATTGGGCGGAATTTTTGGCCTGCGAAGTATTGAAAAACAAGCCAAGGAGAACATTCAGGCCGATATTTTCTTTAAGTCGGATCTCAACGACGCTGACATCAAACAAATTGAAGAAGAACTCAAATCTTGGCCAGAGTTTTCAGATGTATTCTTTATTTCTCCAGAACGTGCTATTCAAGAATTTGCCGGAGAAAGCGATGTAGAAAAAGATGTTTTAGCCTTATTTGACAGCGAAAACCCGCTCCCGCCAACGATTGGCATCAAACCTAAAATGGAGTTTGCGAGTCAAACTGGTATGGCAGGTATCAAGCGTAAATTATTTGCGCGTTTCAAAGACGAAATCGATGAGGTCAATTACGACAAATCAAGTGTTTCTAATGTCAATTTAGGTTTCAAGCAGTTTGCCCTCTTGTTTTTAGCAGTAGCCTTGCTCTTGATCATTATTGCGGTGGCCATGATCAACAATACCATCAGGCTCGCACTTTATTCAAAACGATTTACGATCAAAACGATGCAGCTTGTAGGTGCAACAGCCATGTATATTCGCAAACCATTCTTGGGTCAAGCACTTTTTCAAGGCCTCATTTCCTCTTTGATTGGTTTGGCACTTTTGCTGACCGTATTTTATGGCCTCAACAACTTATTAGATACCATTGAAATTTCGTACACCTTAGATAGTTTCTTGTTTTTAGTCGGTCTTTTATTCTTGATTGGCGTTTTTATTACCATGATTTCTACTTGGTTTGCCCTAAACAAGTATCTTCGTATGAAATTAGATGATTTGTACTAAGCTATGAAGGAACCTATCAAACACTTCGGATTTGACCCAGCCAATTACAAATGGCTTTATATTGGTCTAGCCATTAATATCCTCGGTTTTCTGCTCATGATCGGCGGCGGCTCCGATGATCCTAAAGTTTTCAAAGAAGAAGAACTCTTCAGTACAATACGCATCACCATTTCTCCTATGTTGATTGTTGCAGGTTATGTCGTGATTTTTTACGCCATCATGAAACGCAACAAAAAAGACAACCAAGACGCCTAATCCATGACTTTTTTCGAAGCGATCATTTTGGCCATCATTGAAGGCCTGACCGAGTTTTTGCCTATTTCTTCCACAG
>CAYPVA010000572.1:0-417 GCA_964414045.1 uncultured Lishizhenia sp.
GGATGTTTTTTACCAATGGAACAATATGGGTTTTGATGGCTTCGTGAAAAGCAAAACAATCTTCTTTGGTGTAGTCAAAACGACCCATTGCGACAAATTTGTAATCGCGGTAGTTGTCAAAACCAGCGTTCAGCGCTAAATGCTGTCTTTTTTGAATCAATGAGGAGTAGAGTGAATCTAGTTGTTCGCGGTCTTTTCTGCGCACCGCTGCAATCTTTTCAAAAATGCTTTGCCGCAGGTTTTCGTCTTGTTCTTTGAGTAACAAGGCTGCCTGCTGCATGGTTAGATTTTTACCTTCGTGCTCAATGGTTTGCGCAGCACTAATAGCGCCGTATTGCTGTGCCTCCTCACTTAAAGCAGCTTCTAAAGCGATGTTTTCTTCCCGATATAAATCAAGTGCGGTGCGCACACTTCTGA
>CAYPVA010000572.1:427-1168 GCA_964414045.1 uncultured Lishizhenia sp.
TTTTTTCGGCAATAAAGGGTAGCGCCATTAATTTTTGATTCAGCTGATCTTCTAGTGGTGCGAGCTCAGGCTGAATTTGCGTTACAAATTGATTATACGCATCGCGTAATTCTGCTTTTGTGGTGTCGATACTCATGCGGATATAACGCCAAGCGAGGTCTTCTTCTAGAACGGCATCTAGTTCAGAACGGTCTGATAGCCATTGGTCAAAATCTTTTAAGTCATGGATTTCTCTCTCCAATAATTCTTGAAAAAAGGGAGCGAGTACACCAAATTCAGTGATGGCCAGGTTTTCCGGAAGAAACTGGCGCGCTGCTTTTGTAATTTGCATTTTATTTTCCTCTGGAAGAGCCGGTTTTAACGGCTGTTGGTTTTTTAGGGGCTGCTGGTTTAGCCGCTTTGGCAGCTGGCGTCGCAGTAGTAGCTTTTTTCTTAGTGGTTTCGGCTTTTGGCGCTTTAACTTCTTTGGTTGCAGCGGTTTCATTTTCAGTTTCAGAAACAGCGAATGCACCTGTTTTACTCAGTAAATTGAACCATTGAAAAAGTTTGCGCACATCGGACGGATACACGCGGTCTTGGTCCCAGTTGGGTAAGAACTGGGCAAGTGCCGCCTCGAGCTCTTTCATATCTGCTTTGTGGTTCGGCGCTTCAGTAGGGTAGAGCTCCAGCATTTTGGAAAAGATATCGGTGAGCTTGACGTCTTCGTCGTAGGTGAAAACGCTGATGTCGTCCAGTGTGGAG
>CAYPVA010000573.1:0-478 GCA_964414045.1 uncultured Lishizhenia sp.
ATTTAAGCACTTAAAAATACTATATTTGCCGCCGTTAAAAATTTAAACATACACACTATGAAAGCATACGTTTTTCCTGGGCAAGGCGCCCAATTTTCCGGAATGGGAAAAGACCTCTACGACAATTCAGACCTCGCTAAATCGCTATTTGCAAAAGCAAATGAGATTCTTGGTTTTGATATACAAAGTATTATGTTTGAAGGCTCTGATGAAGCCCTCAAACAAACAAACGTTACTCAGCCAGCAATCTTTTTACACAGTACAATTTTAGCTGCGTGTCTGGGCGATAGTTTTCAACCAAATATGGTAGCAGGTCATTCACTCGGTGAATTTTCTGCATTAGTAGCAAACAAAACGCTCACCTTTGAAGACGGTTTGCGTTTAGTAGCTAAGCGCGCAGCCGCCATGCAAAAAGCTTGCGAATTGGCACCAAGCACCATGGCTGCTATACTTGGCCTTGAAGATGAGGTGGTAGAGC
>CAYPVA010000573.1:488-1167 GCA_964414045.1 uncultured Lishizhenia sp.
TCGACGGTATTGTCGTGGCAGCCAATTATAATTGTCCGGGGCAACTTGTTATATCAGGTAGCATCGGAGCTATAGAATCCGCTTGCGCCAAACTCACTGAAGTAGGTGCCAAACGCGCACTTGTTTTGCAAGTAGGAGGGGCTTTTCACTCACCTCTGATGGAACCCGCTCGCGAAGAATTAGCAGCTGCCATCGAGGCAACTCATTTCTCAGCACCAATTTGCCCGGTA
This sequence comes from uncultured Lishizhenia sp., assembly GCA_964414045.1. Classification (GTDB taxonomy): domain Bacteria; phylum Bacteroidota; class Bacteroidia; order Flavobacteriales_D; family Crocinitomicaceae; genus UBA952. The sequence goes on from CAYPVA010000573.1 coordinate 719, forward strand.
TACCAAAATGTCAATGCGCAAGCTGTTACTGACCCAGCCCAAATCAAAGCAAATTTGGTTACCCAATTAACAGGCGCGGTGCGTTGGACACAAATCATGCAAAACATGCTTGCCGATGGCTGCAGCGAAGTGATAGAAGTGGGTCCGGGAAAGGTTCTACAAGGCTTATTTAAAAAAGTAGACCGCGAAATCCCAACGAGTAGCGCAACTATTTAAGCGTCTTTTGTGGAAACCCTCCGCACTTTACATCTTCTAAGAAAAACATGCTTATGAAGAACTTTATGATGGTGTGGATGCTCATGACAGCAGCAAGCACAGTGGCGCAATCCGGGACCGGTGATGTAATCGGTACTTTTGTAGATTTCAATACACAGCAACCCATCGTTGGGGCCAAGGCGATGATCCGCGAAAATGGACGGGTTTATCTTGCCTTGTCCAACGAAGAGGGT
>CAYPVA010000574.1:0-1165 GCA_964414045.1 uncultured Lishizhenia sp.
ATATAGGGGTGTTCATATACCCTGTTGTAAGCTATCTGACGTTGCTGCAGTAAAGAATTATTAATGGCGGCTTGATTATAAAACACTTGATTTCTTTTGGCGATACTAGCATTGGGGATTGGTTCGGGATTTGCCATCCAGAACTTTTGCGCATAGGGCAAGGCCATCAATTTGCGATAAACTGGCACTTCTTTTTCAAAATAAATCTGGGGAGAAGTGAACACTTTTCCGATTTGAAAGGCTTGCAAACTAGCTTCGCCGTGATAAATTATTGCACTACTGTCCTGATGATGCCTACTCAAATAACTCATTTCATACATGGCCTTCACTTTATTAAATGGGGCCCCTTCTTGTTGTGTGCCATAAGAACCAAAGAGCTGAAAATCTATATTTGGAATGCTATCTGAATGAAATAATGGTGTGAAGGGTTGTTGGGTACACTGTTGGCAGCGCAACAATACTTGGCGCAATTCATGGGTACGTAAATTGAGCCATGCTGTTCCGGCAAAAGAGGTTCCATCCTTTTTTTTAGGGACAAATTTGATTTCTAACAAGGTGTCATTTTCACCAATTTGAAGGGTATCAGCCAACCAAAACCTGAAGTGCTTTTCAGGCTTACGCCCGACATTGAAAGGCGAATAAGGAAAGAGTTCATTTGGGGATGTCAAATTAAAATTTAGCAGCGCATCTGCACTAGCCTCAGACCTGAAATATCTGTTTTCGTATGGATACAAGGCAAAGCGCCCGGTCTTGAATTCATTCGCGATAGGACCATAGGGGCCATGATTGATGTTAAAATAGGCTTCAACTAATTCCAATTGAACACCACCCATATAACTTTTAACTTCCAGATGAGCTTTTGACATCACCGGTTCTTGATGGGGCTGGGTCGATTGAACTGAATGAAGTAAAAGTTGTGCGAGTGCCACCTGATTTCCGTTATTGACAATTACCTCCTTGACATCCTGAACACGCGTTAAAACCTCTAAATCTTGAGCGGATAGGCGTAAAGCCAACGTAAAAAAACAAAACAACAAACCCAAAACAAATTTGAACGGCAACATGGAAGAAAATTAGTGATTTTATGTCTTCAAAACGATAGTGGGCAATTTTAACTACCTTTGAGCCTACATTTTTGAATGGAATCAAACGACGGCATACGCAT
>CAYPVA010000575.1:0-1163 GCA_964414045.1 uncultured Lishizhenia sp.
AATTACCCGCTGAACTCCTTCACCTACGGCGTCGATGTAACCCCAGCCTTCATGGCCGATAATCGTTGGGCCTGGCAATGGTCGGTGCCCACCAAAATAATGCACATCCGAACCGCAAATACCTACTCCCTCCAAACGAATGCGCAACTCCCCCGGACCTGGCACCGGTATGGTCTCATCACGAAAAGCAATGGATTTAGGGCCTGTTAAATAAGCAGCCCGCATTATAAAATCTGATTAAATTCGATGATTTCCCCTGATGGACCTTTCACATTGAAAAAACGGGTTCCATTTTTCCAAAATTGAAGAAAGGTTGGCGTGGATTCTAAAATCTCAAAACCTGCTTTTTTCAAGGTATCAAAGGCATGGTCCACATCAGCCACATCAATGGCGAAATGATCCACATGTCCATTTGACCGACCCTTGATCTCGGCTAATTGCTTCGCTGGCATTTGGTATAATTCAACAATGACCTCACGATTTTTCATCATGACACAGGTGCCATAACCGCCATCAAACTCAAAAGGAGCCTCCATCACATTCTCAAAACCGAGGCGCTCATAAAATGGAATGGATACTTCTAGGTCATGTGCGGGGATACCAATGTGCTGGATCCGATGGATAAAATCAATCTTCATTTCCGTGTTATTATAGGTTCAAGAACCTAAAAATAGGAAATTTTAAGCTTATGGACGTGCATAGCCCAAATTAAGTAGGAATTTTGGTTGGTAATAACCTTGTAAACCCGAGACCGCCAGTGAACCCGCCTCCGCCAAATCGATAAAGCCATCTGCAGCCACATTCGATTCATCTAAAAAGACACAAACTAATTCTCCAATCACCAAATAGGTTCCATTGTGCTTAATGGGCATGATATCAACCAATTTCAAGCCCAATTGCACTGGACTTCCCGCAACGAAAGGGACTGAAAATTCCGGGCGGACTTGCGCTGTCAAAGCAACGTGATCAAATTCTGATACCCCATCCGGATATTTGGCACTGGTCTGATGCGCCGCTTCCAATTGGTCAATGCCTACATGGTTCATGGTGAAAAAGCCTGCAGATTCGATATTGGCCAAGGTGTGTGGCGCGGCCTCCTTTGGCCGATTGATAAAACCGATTCCAGCCGGCTCAGCCCCTAAATGCCCGATATTCGTAAATCA
>CAYPVA010000576.1:0-1161 GCA_964414045.1 uncultured Lishizhenia sp.
GACGCTGTCAGGTAATTTCTCTGCCGAAAAAACAACACTTTTTGCAACAGGAGCTTGGCAATTGCAGCAAATTAAAAAGGGCACAGTTGTGTTGTTGCGCAACCAACCGCTTTCATTCAACTTTTCCTTGCTGGTAGATCAAAAAAATAAGACAATCAAGCTTCCACAGGCGAAAATTGAACTTGCATATTTGCCTTTTTTACTGGATGCTGATGTTAGTCCGCAAGTTAGCTCATTCGATCTTCGAACTGCAGATGTTTCCTTGCCGCAACTGGTAAAAACGTTGAGCCCCTCTAATTTGAAAGCGTTGCGCCGCATTAAAGCGCAAGGCACAGTAGAATTTCAGTTGCATTACCAAACTTCTGCAAGCCAAGCAAGTCCTCATATTAACGCATATTTTGGCATCCAAAATGGCAGCCTAACCGAACCTCAATTTGGCGCAAAGATCAGTGCCTTGCGTTGTTCCGGGACCTACAAAAATCTTCCTACTGATGAACTTCAAATTGCGCAATTTTCGTTCAAAAGTCAAGGCGCTGAATTTTCGGGGAACCTTCAGTTAAAGGATTTCAGCGCGCCGCGTTTGATTTTTGCAACAAAAGGTCGCATTCCTTTAGCTTTGGCCCAATTCATATATCCCCAAGACGCTATTACTTCATTAAATGGAAATGCTGAGCTCGAACTAAACGGGGCTCTTTCTCAAAATAAAAGTTCAAAATGGCAAGTAAAATTATTAAAAGGAAGAGCTAGGATTGCGGCAAGTCAACTCCAATTAAGTTCGCTTCAAAAACCATTTAAATCAATCAATTGTGCTTTGAAATTTAATGACTCAGACCTTCAAGTTCAAAAATGTTCGGTACAAATAGGTAATAGTTCACTTGAACTGCAGGCCTTGTTTGCTGATATTTTCAACGCCACGCCAGAAAAAACGCCCATGAAAGTTCATGGAAACTTGACCGCAGTTTACCTTTCGTTAGCAGATTTTCAGAGTAATTCAAAGCGTTCAAACAAGACATGGGTATTGCCTCAGGAGCTCGCGCTTCATTTGCCATTTTTTATCCAAAAATTCCAAGATGGGCAAGTTGCCCTAGAGTCCTTAACAGGAACTTTAGATGTAAGCCCGAAAATATTGGAAATCAACAATTTAAAATTGAAGCATGCCGG
>CAYPVA010000577.1:0-1159 GCA_964414045.1 uncultured Lishizhenia sp.
ACGAACGCGATATCGTGCACGGCTTGGTTGTACTTGGTTTCCATGCCAACCATCAGACCGAAGCCAAGATCGTCACGCGCATCTACCTGCACTGTGCCCGCACCCTCATCCTCAATGAATGTGACCTGCACATAGACGGGCAAAACTTTCATGTCGACGAGCATTCCGCCAATAGCTCGCATTTTGAGTTGCGAGCCGCGAGTAGCACTGATTCGAATCGGATCATTCGGCATAACCTTGCACTTGTCTGCCGACAACGCCGCCGTAACCAACTGTCGCGCCTTGCCGATGTCTGTTACGCGAACTGATGCCTTGACTTCGATTCCCATGATTCCCCCAACCGTTTTCCTAACGAGAGCGATATGAATCTATCTCTATTGGCGCAAATGAGTAACTTTGGGTGATCTCGACCTTTTGCTATGGCTCAATGCTGGGTGCAGGGCGTAATCTCTGAATTACAAACGCGACCGAGGTGGGCAATGTCGAATTCGATTACTTTTGAACTAAACGATCAACTAGTCACACCGGTCTTGAAGGGCATATTTGGCGAGGATGCCGAACCTCGCACCCTCGAGATTGTTGCACTGAAGCCAGGCGCTGGCAACCCGACATCGCTTGGCGTTTATCGCGTTTCGGGAACCGTCGATGTTGCAGGAACCATCGAGTCCTTCTCGATCGTTGTGAAACATCTTGCCAACGGCCAGCCGATTCTCGATGCGACTTCTCCTTTGAACTGGAATTACTGGTTGCGCGAGATTAAGTTCTTTGAATCTCCGCTTACATCGCTGATTCCCCCGTCTATCGGCTTCCCTAAATATCTGGGCCACTCCACGCTTGCAGACGGCTCAGCCCTGTTTTGGAACGAAGACCTGGGTGATCTAACGAAGACCGAGTGGACATGGGCCGACTGCCTGCACGCCGCAGAACTTGTGGCCGAGTTGAATTCGACGGATGCTGCGGCGGTTGCCGAGTATGAATGGCTAAATAGGTCTCAGGTGCAAGGTTGGGCCGAACTCCACGACAGCTGGGGATCCTTCGACGCCGTCTACCCGCTTCTGGTTGAAGCAGCCAAACAGAGTTCGGACGCTCAGGCGACGATGGATTTGATGGGCCCTTTTCTTAACCACAGAACCCAACGCATCGCCGAAATTTTGCGCGC
>CAYPVA010000578.1:0-1159 GCA_964414045.1 uncultured Lishizhenia sp.
CGTCACGCTCCTCCTAGTAATTCGGGCGGGTCGATCGAACAAAAAGGGCTCGTCAGACTTTTATGATGGCGGCGCGTCGTTCTCGGGCTTCCAGAACGGTCTAGCCATCGCTGGTGACTACATGTCGGCGGCTTCGTTCCTAGGTATCGCTGGAATGATTGCACTGGCTGGCTACGACGGTTTCCTTTACTCAATTGGCTTCTTGGTCGCTTGGTTGGTTGCGCTCCTGCTGGTTGCAGAGCCTCTCCGAAACTCGGGCCGATTCACCATGGGTGATGTTGTGGCATTCCGTATGCGTCAACGCCCGGTTCGCACTGCCTCGTCGGCCTCGACCGTAGTTGTATCGATCTTCTACCTTCTGGCTCAGATGGTTGGTGCAGGCACTCTGGTTTCGCTACTCCTGAACATCGACCCGAATGACTCGGCGGCAAAGACTCTCATCATCGCCGTCGTCGGCGTTCTGATGATCGTCTACGTAACCGTCGGCGGCATGAAGGGAACCACGTACGTTCAGATCATCAAGGCGTTCTTGCTTATGATTGGCGCTTTGATTCTGACGGTGCTTGTTCTCGCGCAATTCGGCTTCAACATCTCTGAGCTTCTTCACCAAGCCCAGGTCGCTAGTGGAAATTCAAACTTTTTGAACCCTGGCGGTAAGTACGGTGTCGAAGTTGAGGGTGACCCATTCAAGACCTTGATGAACAAGCTGGATCTGATTTCGTTAGGTCTTGCCCTGGTATTGGGTACCGCTGGTCTACCTCACATCTTGATTCGCTTTTACACGGTCCCAACCGCAAAGGCTGCTCGCAAGTCAGTGAACTGGGCAATCGGCAACATCGGTGCGTTCTACCTGATGACTATCGCACTTGGTTTCGGTGCTGCAGCATTGGTTGGGTCGGCAACAATCAAGGAAGCAGACAAGGGCGGCAACCTAGCTGCTCCGCTGCTTGCCAAGGAGCTCGGTATGCGAATTGCAGGCGAAGGCGGTGGCGCTACTATGTTGGCTGTCATTGGTGCTATCGCGTTCGCGACGATCCTTGCCGTGGTTGCAGGATTGACCCTGGCCAGCTCGTCATCATTCGCACACGACTTCTACGCAAATGTGATCAAGAAGGGCAATGTTGATCAGAAGAGCGAGGTTCGCGTTGCTCGAATCGCT
>CAYPVA010000579.1:0-1158 GCA_964414045.1 uncultured Lishizhenia sp.
TAAATCGAATCATAGAGCAGTGCCCAATCACGGACTTGCTCCTCTAGGCGTTTCCAAATTCCTCTATTGAAACCCGGTAATTGTGGGCTCATGTTCGAGAAATAAAAAGATTCTTGCATGACTTCTTCTGACCAACTCATGTCAGCAGCCGGTGCCAAATGTCCGCGGTCATAGCCACTTTTTGCATAATCCTGATTACTCGCGGTGCCAGTGGCTACTATTGGGTCTTCCATAAAGCGATCACTGCGCTCTACACCGGCCCCTAAATGTGCTTTGGTAAGTAAGTAAGCTACCCAATTGGCTTGTTCATGTGTTTCATTGTAGGAAAATGAATAGGCCGTATGGGAATAAATCGTTTCACCACTCTTCGGAGCTGGGCAAGCAATGCAATCGTGTTCCTTAAAATCGGCGCTTCGAAAAGCCAAAAACAACATAAAAAAAACCGGAAATACCCAAAGGATTCCCGGTTTAATTATGAATTTATAATTGCGCTTAGGCATCAATTTTTGCGTATTTCGCATTTTTCTCAATGAATTCGCGACGCGGTGGAACGTCATCACCCATAAGCATAGAGAAAATTTGATCGCATTCAGCTGCATTTTCAATAGTTACTTGACGTAAAGTTCTGCTTTCAGGATTCATAGTCGTTTCCCAAAGTTGTTCTGCGTTCATCTCTCCAAGACCCTTATAGCGCTGTACGTTCACAGAAGACTCACTGCCGCCACCTTTCAATTCTTGAATGAGGCGATCACGCATGTCTTCGTTCCAAGCGTAGACTGATTTAGTGCCCTTCTTCACTTGGTATAAAGGTGGGGTCGCGATGTAGATATATCCTTTTTCAATGAGTTCTTTCATGTAGCGGAAGAAGAAAGTAAGGATGAGTGTTTCGATATGCGAACCATCGACGTCGGCATCACACATGATAATGATCTTGTGATAGCGCAGTTTCTCGAGGTTGAGCGCTTTAGAATCTTCTTCTGTACCGATGCGCACGCCAAGCGCTGTGTAAATATTCTTGATTTCTTCGTTCTCGAATATTTTGTGTTGCATTGCTTTTTCGACGTTCAGGATTTTTCCGCGCAAAGGCATAATGGCTTGGAAATGGCGGTCACGGCCTTGCTTGGCTGTTCCACCTGCGGAATCTCCCTCGACGAAGTA
>CAYPVA010000580.1:0-1158 GCA_964414045.1 uncultured Lishizhenia sp.
TAGACCCCACACAAACAGCTTGATTTCCCGACAGCGTTCCTGCAGATGGTTGAGGAGTTATTGTCAGAACCATATTGTCTGTAGCAGAACCAGTACCCGTAACTGTCATTGTAAGCGTTACAGATCCTGCACTAACATCAGCAGCACTTGGTGTGTAAGTAGCAGTAGCTGTAGTTCCATTTGTAAATGTACCCGTACCAGAAGTAGTCCAGGCAATAGTTCCGTTATTTGCCACACCGGATGTTGTAAAAGTGCTTCCTGCACAAATACTTGCATCTGCACCCGCATTGGAAACAGGGGTATTGCTATCGTTGTCAAGAATCGAGACCACGCCTGCTCCATCGAGGATAGAGGCATTTGTTGGGTCAGTTAGATTAACATTTATTGTTTCTATTGACTCAACTATTGCATCATCCGTGATCGAAATTGTAAAGGTTTTTGAGGTTTGACCAGGAGCGAATGTCAAAGTCCCTGTTGTAGCTGTGTAGTCTGATCCAGCTGTTGCTGTTCCATTCGAAGTTGTATAAACTACTGTAATTGTATTTGTACTTGATGCGGAAAGTGAGACTGTAACTGTAGCCGTACCCGCACCTTCGTTCACGGAAACATCTGCCACGGACAACTTTCCGAAAGTTGCTAAATATGCATTTAAAGCATCTAGCAATCCATTTGTAGCGGCATTTCCTGTTACTGTACCAGGTACTGGAGAAATAGTTAAAGTATTGCCATTGAAAACCAATCCTATGTACTTGGTATCAGTTATAGTATATGTTGATGAGCCGTTGAAACTATTTGTTGCTAAAGTGGCTGAAGTTCCTGCAGCAGGTTGAAACACCATTACGTATGGGCTATTACCAGATGGTGAACGCCATTTTATGAAACCATTAATAGTATGTTCTAAACCACTATTGTCGGTAATTAAAACCATTCCGATGATATCGTTTCCCTGGGCGGTAAAGATATTTGTTGACGAGTTCTGGGCGAACTGAACGTTTGTCCAACCTAAACCTCCCGTACCGGAATGATAATAACAATTGGTAGCATTGTTGCTTCCTCCGTTGTCACCAACGAAGCCATTACTGAAAGGAACGGTAATAAGATTTTGCGAAACTGCTAAAAATGAGATACTTGCAAAGAAAATTGTAAGTAGCAATTGTT
>CAYPVA010000581.1:0-1154 GCA_964414045.1 uncultured Lishizhenia sp.
TATAAAAAAGGGGCTTAGGCCCCATGTTTTATGTATTCAGAAAAATTTCATAAATTCATCCCCTCCGGAGATTCGAACATTATTCTTTGTGCTTTAAAGGTTTCAAAATTATAAAAAGAAAGATATTCGAACTAGATTATCAGTTTGATCTATTCCCATCGATTAAAATTTGATTTCATTGCTGAACATTTAATTTCTCAAATGATTCAGCGATATTATTTTGACACTTCCGTATTTGGCGGTTTTTTTGATCCCGAATTTTCAAAAGAAACGATGCAAATTTTTGATCTAGTATTTGAAGGCGAAATTTTGTGCATCTACTCTGATTTATGTGAACAAGAATTGATTCTAGCCCCTAGTCGAATAAGTAAATTAGTAGAAAAAATACCACTAGCATTCAAACAGAAAATTTTAGTAACTCCGGAATGCCTCGAATTAGCACATCATTATATTAAACACAAAGTTGTGGGCTATACAAGTTTAGATGACTGCATTCATATCGCGACAGCTACTATTTGTAAAGTAGATACTCTTTTGAGTTGGAACTTCAAACATATTGTAAACTCCGATAGAATTACTGGTTATAATGACGTAAATTCAGCCTATGGTTACGTTAAAATTCCAATTAAATCCCCGAGGGAAATCTTATGAAAAAGGAATTACAAGTAAAAGAAGGTTTTGACACCGTAAAAACCTTCCGTCGTATCAAAACAAAAATCAGCCTTGAGATGAAAGATAAGACTCCTGATCAAATATTAGCAAGACTTGCTTTAGCAAGTAAGGAATACAAACTAAAAAACCAGTTAACAATCAAATAAGTCAAATTAAGAGATTCACAAATAGCGCTCTTATTATCAGTGAACTGATAAAACTTCTATTGATTCCTAGATTATAAGTTTACTGATTTTTATAGTGGTTGAATTGACTCACCTTTGAGAAAATAAACCACTAATATGAAAAATCAAATATCCATCCTCAGCGGGCTGATTCTAACCTGCGTAATTTCCTTACTTTCTTGTACGAAAGAGACAATAATCGAACCAGAAAATTCCATTTCTACCTGGTACGGATTAAACAAAAATCCAGCTTCTGTCGAAGTAGTCCAATGGAACAAAATGATTACCTTACAACTATCGGATAGTTCCTTGGCCTAT
>CAYPVA010000582.1:0-849 GCA_964414045.1 uncultured Lishizhenia sp.
CTTGATCGGGTTCTTGGTTGGTCCAACCGATCGGTCATCTAACAGGTGCTTCAAAATCAGCTCTGAGCCAATCAGGCACATCGGCAAACCGATGCCAGGAATCGTGTTGTGGCCGACATAGAAGAGATTCGTCACCTTGCGGCTGCGGTTTTTTGGCCTGAAAAACGCGCTCTGTCGCAGAGTGTGAGCCATGCCCAGTGCAGTGCCCGACCAAGCGTTTAGCTCTTCGGCAAAGTTGCCAGGACCCATGGTTCGACGAACTACGATGCGTTCTTCGAGGTCTGGAATGTCGCACCAATCGGCGATCTGGGCAATCACGCGGTCGGCTGCGGCCTCAAATTCAGCGTCTCCAGCGCGGTCGATGCCACCTTTGCCGAGTCGAACATCCGGAGCAATCGGCACGAGAACGAAGACGTTTTCAAAACCCTCAGGTGCAGTCGACTTGTCTGTCTTGCTAATCACGCTGACATACATCGATGCCGGGTTCGGATACTCAGGCTTGCTGCGGTCGCCGGGCTTGCGGAACACTTTGGCAAAGTTCTTGCCCCAGTCGCGGGTGTAAAGCAGGGTGTGGTGGTCGAGGTTCTCTAGTTCGCCGCGAACTCCCAGATAAAGCAGGATGGCCGAAGGAGCCGGAACCTTCTTGCGCCACCACTTTTCAGGTAGCGATTGGTATTTCTCATCAAGAAGCTTGGTTTCGATGTGGTGCAAGTCTGCGTTGCCGATCACCACGTCAGCCTCAAACAGAGCCTCGCCCACCCGAACGCCAACAGCACGCCCCGTGTCATCCACTTCAATCTTCGTCACCGGGGCATTTGTGCGGATATCGACTCCAGCAGCCTTGCCCAA
>CAYPVA010000582.1:859-1154 GCA_964414045.1 uncultured Lishizhenia sp.
CTGCGGGTAGAAGACGCCCTGGTTCATGTCGACGTGGGTCATCAGGTGATACATGCTCGGCGTCTTGTATGGCGATGCGCCCAAGAAGACGGCAGGGAAGTCGAGGATCTTCTGCAGGCGCGGTTCGGTCACGTGCTGGCTCACGAAGGTGTGGAGCGGGGTTAGCAGGTGCTTCAAGAAGCGCGTCGAGCGACGAAGCACATCAAGGCTAAAAAATGCGCGTGAGTCTCTGAAGTTCGTATACAAAAAGCGCTTGACCGAAAGGTCGTATGCGTCTTGAGCGCTGGCGAGATAC
>CAYPVA010000583.1:0-1153 GCA_964414045.1 uncultured Lishizhenia sp.
AGCGTTTCGCACAGCACACTGGTGCCGCCGAGTCTGGCGACGTCCGCATTTTTTTGAAGCGCGAAGACCTGAATCACACAGGTTCGCACAAGATCAACAATGTGCTCGGTCAGGCACTGTTGGCCAAGCGCATGGGCAAGACTCGCATCATCGCAGAAACCGGCGCTGGTCAGCACGGTGTAGCTTCGGCAACTGCCGCGGCATTGTTCGGTCTCGATTGCGTGGTCTACATGGGCGAGGTCGACACCGAGCGTCAGGCGCTTAATGTCGCTCGCATGAAACTCCTCGGCGCAGAAGTGATTCCGGTCAAGACTGGTAGCCGCACGCTGAAAGACGCAATTAACGAAGCCCTGCGCGACTGGGTAGCAAATGTTGACACCACGCACTACCTGCTTGGCACCGTGGCTGGGCCACACCCGTTCCCAGCGATGGTTCGCGACTTCCACTCGGTGATCGGCATCGAGGCACGTGCGCAAATGCTCGATGAATTCGGATTCCTACCGACGGCGCTTGCCGCCTGTGTTGGCGGCGGCTCAAATGCAATCGGTTTGTTCCACGCTTTTCTCGATGATGCCGACGTGGCTATTTACGGCTTCGAGGCCGCGGGAGATGGCATGGACACCCCACGCCACGCCGCAACTCTGAACTATGGACGCCCGGGCGTCTTGCATGGGGCGAGAAGCTACATGTTGCAAGACGAAGACGGTCAGACCATCGAGAGTCACAGCATTTCGGCGGGCCTCGACTATCCGGGCGTAGGCCCAGAGCACGCCTGGCTCAAAGACATAGGCCGCGCAAACTACTGGGGCATTAGCGATGCCGAGGCTATGGATGCTCTGCGCCTGCTGAGCCGCACCGAAGGCATCATTCCAGCCATTGAGACCTCGCACGCGCTTGCGGGAGCACTCAAGCTCGCACGAACACTGCAACCTGGCTCGTCGATTCTCATCAACCTTTCTGGCCGCGGCGACAAGGACATGGAAACCGCCGGTCGCTACTTTGGACTGATCGGAGAACAGGCATGAGCAAGACCGAGGCAGTCCTCGCCGCTAATCGAGCAGCCGACCGCCCAAGCCTCATCGGCTATTTTCCGATGGGCTTTCCGACTACAAAAGACTCAATCGAGGCTGCAGTTGCCATGTGCGAAAACGGC
>CAYPVA010000584.1:0-1152 GCA_964414045.1 uncultured Lishizhenia sp.
GCCGATTTGCTCAATTTCTAAAAGTGTGTGTTTCCAGAAGAAACGCCAACGATCTGGTTTGGTAAAAACCACTTTTAGCATTAAAATGTAAGCGCCAAACTGTTTGATTAAATTCACCATGCTAAGTTAAACATTATTTTTGTGGTCATGCAGTCTAAGCGAGAACACTTCATTTGTACCCTTCAAAAGTTTGCGCCAGAAGCATTCACGCCCTACCTCGCCGATTGTATCTTAGCGGCTGGCGTTCAATTTAAAATTGTGGCAGGGCGTAAAACCAAATTAGGAGATTTTCGAACAGGCCCCTTGCAGCGCAAACCAATTATTACTGTCAACGGCGACTTGAATCCGTACAGTTTTTTAATTACTTCTTTGCATGAACTTGCCCATCTCGATACGTATCGCCAATACGGCATGAAGGTTGCTGCACACGGTTTGGAATGGAAAAGTGCTTTTCGAAAAAGACTACTTCCGTTGCTAGAGAGCAACGACTTACCAAAAGAACTACATATTGTCTTAGAAAAAAGTTTTACGCGGCTCAAAGCTTCAAGTGGCGGAGATGTGGCGCTAAGTCGGGTTTTGCGATCGTTTGACCTCAAACCAGAACTCACCTTGGAGAGCCTACCAAAAAACGCACATTTCTACTTGAACAACAAACACTTTATAAAAGGTGAACTCCGAAGAACTCGTTATCTTTGTACCGAATATCAAAGCAAGCGTATTTATTTAATCCATGCCCTTGCTGCAATAACACCGCTAACGCATGATCAATAAAAATACATACGGCTTAATAATGGCCGGAGGCGTAGGCAGCCGCTTTTGGCCGCTTTCTACCGCAGACAAACCCAAACAATTCTTAGATGTCCTGGGAATTGGCAAGTCATTATTGCGCCTCACCTTTGAGCGCTTGCAAAAATTTATTCCGGCCGAAAACATTTATATACTCACCAATACGTCCTACGAGCAGCTAGTCCTTGAGCAACTTCCGGAACTTTATGCCGGGCAAGTTCTTTGCGAACCTGAACGCAAAAATACGGCACCTTGCATCGCTTATGCGGCCGCTAAAGTTCAAGCCTTGCACCCAGGCGCAACGCTACTTCTTTCGCCTTCTGATCATTTAATCGTCAATGAAACGCGCTTGGCAGAAATCATTCG
>CAYPVA010000585.1:0-1152 GCA_964414045.1 uncultured Lishizhenia sp.
GCTTTACTCGATCTTTATTTCAATATTTTTCAAAGCCATGATGCCAAGGTTGCCAATCGGGTATATGCGTTGTATCACCTCAAAAGAATGCGAAAAAAATATCCAGAAATCGACGCGGAGGTGAAGGCGCAAATTTCCCTTCTTGAAGCACTAGGAGAGCTCAAACCCGCGCTTAAGGTCGGTATTCGCAATTACTTGAAATAAAGAATATCCAGTTATCTTTTAACAACAACTTCATCGTAGGGAACCCTAACGCGTTGGCCCCATATGCCAGGTTCTGTACCGAGCCCAACTGCAATCACCATATTTACCTCTGCTCTGCGCGGTAAGTTCAGGTGTCGCTTGAGTCGTTTTTGATCAAAACCTTCAAGTGGGCAAGTATGGAAACCTTCAGCAGCGATAGAAAGCATAAAAGTTTGGGCTGCTAGAGCACAAGATTTGTGAGTAACAACGCGCACAGCAGACGCGCCGCCAGTGCGGTAAAAGGGCTTGAATAACCCCCCAAAAAAACTAATGCTGAGTCGCAGTGCGGCTAACAAACGCAGCGGATCTGCAGCGTATAACAGCGGCATGACTTTACCATAGTATTGTTGCATCATTTTTTGGGCTTTCGTGGGCTCGCCATGTATTTCTTGTTCTACTTGTGCAAGGTGCCAATTTTTGCGTTGCTTCCATTTGTCAGGTCTGGTGACAAACACCACTAATTCCTGAGCTGTCCGCGCTGCAGATTGCCCCAGGCAAAGTTCGGCGACCTTCTTTTTTTCATCTTCTGAATGGATCCAATAAAACTCCCAAAGTTGCATGTTGCTCGAATTAGGGGAGAGGATAGCGCGTTGCAAACTGCGCTCGATTACCTCAGTAGGAATGGCTACATTGGGGTCGAATTTGCGGTTACTGCGTCTAAATTCAATGATCTGCTGAAACTGTTCTTGGAGTTGCATTTGGAAAGGTAAGGAGTTCTGTTAGTCTTGTTTGATGGCACTGACGGTGTAGCCTGCCTGTTTGAGCAGTGAAAGCACGCCTTGTTCTCCTGCTAGATGACCTGCGCCAACTGCAAAAAAAGTACTTTCTTTGGCCATTTGAGTGCGCATGGGGGCGATCCAACTTTTGTTTCTATTAATCAGTAAAATCTCATTAAATGCAGGATAGATC
>CAYPVA010000586.1:0-1151 GCA_964414045.1 uncultured Lishizhenia sp.
GCGTCTAAAATGGAACGCCAATTCGGAAGATTTATGAATGAAAAATGACCATTTACAGCATCTTTTGTGAACCACTGAACAAGTACAAAAAAGAAGAAGCCTAAAAACATGGACCCTAATATCCAAATCCAGATTGATTTACCCAAAGATCGTATGGGCAAGTCTTCTTTTTTTGCCGACCAAGTGGCTAAGCCATAAAAACCAAGTAGGATGTAAGCAATTTGCTGGCTAAACAAGCCCCAAGTGTGCTGGCGATAAAAAAATAGAGCAAAGAAAACAGAACTTAAAATTCCAAATAGCCAGCCACTTGGTCGTTGTTTGGCAATTAAAAATACATAGACGAAGCCGAGAAGAGACGCTATTAATTCTAAAATAGTGTTTAAAAAATCGAAACCTGGCATTTTAACGAATTACGAGCACCTTGGCAACTTTGCGGTCACCTCCTTGGTAATTAGCGGCAGTCCAGAAAAAATAAACGCCGGTTGGTACTTTTTCGCCGTTTAAATTTTGACCATTCCAAACTGCTGTTCCTCCATTAGACTGCAGCTTATATATGAGGTTTCCGCCGGCATCTGTAATTTTAACATCGGAATTATAGCGAATGCCTTGTAGGGTGATCGGGCCGAAGTATTCAGGCCTAACTGGATTTGGAAAAACGGTGAGCGATTCGTAGGTGGGGTCTTCGTAGGTCGCATCTATGCGAAAAGAAACCAAGCCTTTGTCGGTTACAATGAATAATTCACCCGTTGCATGATTGAGTTCGATGTCGTAGATGGTATTTGAGATCAAAGGAGAGTTGTCTTCGTTGTATTGCGCAATGATTTCAGTGCCGTCTGGAGATAAAAGCACCAGTCCTGCATTGGCTGTCGACATCCATTTGCGATTGCCTCCGTCTACTTCAATATCGGTTATACTTGCCTCGCCCAAAACGATTTCGTAATTGCCCTCAAATGGTATTTTGATGCGCTGTGCGTCGAAATTTCCTGAACCAGCAGTAAATGCTCCGTTGGCATTATATAATACCGCAAAACCGGCATCGGTACCAATCCAAAGTTCGCCATCGAAGTCGGCAGCAAGGGCGGTAATTTTACTAGATGGTAGATTTCCGAGCAATTCGCCTGTGCGCAGTTGAATGGTTTGGTCGTCACTTG
>CAYPVA010000587.1:0-1150 GCA_964414045.1 uncultured Lishizhenia sp.
AAAAATTGGTTTTTTGGTGCCAGTACGCCAAAAATCTTTGAGAGTAGCTATGACCAAACTTCTTTGAATATAGAACAACGTCACTTCTTTGTCAATGCGGGTACAATACTCAAGGCTGGGGCAAACCTCAAACTACGCCCAATGGTACAAGCAAAATTTACGGAAGGAGCTCCTCTAAGTTTAGATGCTGCTGTTACCGGAATCATCCAAGAAAAGATCTTCATTGGTGCGATGTATCGCTTAAATGCTGCAGGTGGAATTTTTGTACAATACCAAATGGCTCCAACATTTAGAATTGGGGTTGGTACTGAAATCGGACTAACAGAAATCAGAAAATACAACGACGGCACATTTGAATTGATGCTCAGCTACGACCTCGCTCACAGTAAGGCAGGGATTAAATCACCAAGATACTTTTAAGAAAAGCCATGAAATACACATTTATATTATTCATCCTCTTCCAAACAAGTTTGGCTTTTTCACAGAGTGGTCAGCTTGCAAAAGGTAATTTTTTCTTTGAAAAACAAGGCTACTTCGAAGCCATTAGCTGTTATGAACGCGTTTTGGGATCTGAGTTTGATAGTCCGGAAATGGAACAAAAGCTCGCTTATTGCTACAGTTTTTGTGGTGAATTCACCAAAGCCGAGACTTTATACAAAAAATTGATCTCAAAAAAGCCAGAACCGCAACTGGTTTACCAACTTGCATATTGTTTGGCGCGTCAAAATAAACACGATGAGGCCAATGCTTATTTCCAACAATTTGCCAATGCAAATCCTACGGATGTAAGAGCGCAACTCTTTTTAAAGGATCCTGGCTACTTAGCTAAATTGATGGCTCAAGAACCTCATTTTAAAATTGCAACGACTAGCCTAAACACTGATCATGCTGATTTTGGGGTCTATCCTGTTCCAGGTAAAAACGAGGCAATGATCGTGAGTTCTAGACGTTTTTCATATTGGGGAAATCCAAAATGGGCCGGAGATAACGAGCAATTCTTAGATTTATTTACGATAGAATTGGTTAAAGACAAGACCGATAACGCTCCAAAATACTTACAGAAACCTTTGAATTCAGGCATGCATGAAGGACCAGCTTGCTTTAGTGCAGATGGCCAAGTTTTATACTTTACTGCCGATGACAGAAAAGC
>CAYPVA010000588.1:0-1145 GCA_964414045.1 uncultured Lishizhenia sp.
AACAGAAATATTTCACACCTTGTCGAATATGGCTTTTCTAATGAGAGGTATTCACCCTCTGTTGGTTTGCAATTGAATTACAAAGACTGGAGTTTTTACAATAGCTACGGGGAATTTGGCTTTCAGATAGCTGCAACTTACAGATATGAGTTAGACAGTGTTCAAAAACTCACCACCACGCTTTATTATGAAAAGCTGAATGGTTTTCAGAATTTGAATGGGAATTTAGAATACGCATACAAACGATTGACCTTACTGATTGGCGGATCCATGCGCAGTTACGTTGTTGGCGCAGGTTATATGGTGGCCGACAATCAGCAACTTTTACTTAGCTCAAACTGGCAAAGAAACCTCATGAGCACTGGTGAGCAATTTAACATTCAGCTCGGCTATCATTGGAAAATCTGTCACCGCGCATCCCAGCGATCATTCACCGGCACCCCATCGTTTTGAACCCTCTATACTAAAAAGCCAATAATTGCGTTTTGCAGCCATGCGATTTCTTTTTTTAAGCTTGGCATTTTTAAGCCTTGATTTCCATTTGGTTGCGCAAAATTGGCAGCAAATAAGCGATTTTCCAGGTGAAGCCCGTGACGACGGCGCGCAGTTTACCATCAACGGGATTCATTATGTTGGTACAGGACGGGGGACAGACTTTTCTTGCAAGGGCGATTTCTATGCATTTGACCCGTTATCGGGTAATTGGACGGCCATAGCCGCATTACCATTGTGGCAAGAGCGGCAATACACCAGCGCCTTCAGCTACGGCGGAAATGGTTTTGTTGTAGGTGGCGAGAATTGCCTAGGGAATTATTTCAATACTTTTTTAAAGTACTCACCAACGGCTAACACCTGGACATCCATGCCTGATTTACCTGCAGCGGGTAGAGCGGGTTGCGAGCATTTCATTATTGGTTCAGATTTTTACCTCATTGGTGGACGCAACAACAGCGGCATTTTAAATGAGGTTTGGTGTTTTCATTTCAATACCAATGCGTGGGAACAACTCAACAATCTCCCTTTCAACGGATGTTGGAGAGGCCTTGCTACAACATTCAACAATTTAGGCTACCTTCTTGGCGGTCGTACTGATGACGCCAATCAAACTGGTTGGAATGCCCAAACTTGGTCCTATGAACCAAGCA
>CAYPVA010000589.1:0-661 GCA_964414045.1 uncultured Lishizhenia sp.
AACGTTTTATTCTTGTTTACGATTTCATGCGTATGTGGATTTTTCTAATTGAGCTCATTGCCTACGAAAAAGAAGCGCCTGAAACACCAATAATGGCACTTGCCATCGGCAAAGCACCGCAAGAAAGCACCAAAACCATGCTCGACGAAAATCTTTTTGGTGCAGAAAGTCAAGTTTTACCCGATACAGAAGACGACGACGATGAATTTGGATTCCAAGATTACGACGACGACTACTCCGACGAAGATTTAAACGATTTCAATCAATATGACTACTAAAACAAGTCAGGGCAACGGCGATCCAATTGGCCAAGCCATACAAGACTACGCAAAAAATAAAAAACCCTTCGATATCATTGTCAGTTCAGACCTCTGCGACGACGATATCATCCCCATTGAAGTGCTTTTTCGCAAAGAAGAAGAAATGCCCGAACTCGAATTACGCGCCCTAGACCAATGCCGCGGACATGTACTAGACATTGGTGCTGGTGCAGGAGTTCACTCCTTGGCACTGCAAGATCGTGGCCATCAAGTAAGCGCCATTGATGTTTCTGCTGGCGCCGTTGCCTACATGCAGCAAAACGGTATCAAAGCGCAACAAATAGATTTTTACAACTTAAAAAACGAAGCTAAATACGACACCATTTTATCGTTAATGAACG
>CAYPVA010000589.1:671-1143 GCA_964414045.1 uncultured Lishizhenia sp.
TGAACGGAATGGGTTTGGCCAAAAACCTCGATAACCTGAGTAACTTTCTAAAAAAAGTACACGAATTATTGGCGCCAGGCGGGCGTTTTGTCGCAGACTCCACGGATGTCAAATACCTATATGAAGACGAAGAAGGCGGCTATTGGCTCGACCTCAATTCAGCCTATTACGGTAATTTTAAATTCCAGATGCATTACAAAAAAGAAAGTAGTCCTGAGTTTGAATGGCTCTACATCGACTACGATACGTTGCACCAAAAAGCGACAGAATGCGGTTTTAAATGTCGCCGCGTATACAGCGTTGAAGAAAACTTTCTTGCAGTACTCGAAAAAATATGAAGTCGTTCTTTTCTATAGTTGTCTTGTTGCTGCTGTTTTCAGCTTGCGGTTATTCTGACGATGAGCTTGCCATTTTTGATGCCCGAATCAAATCATACAATCAAAAATATAACCTTGGCCTTAAACCCACGGGT
>CAYPVA010000590.1:0-1142 GCA_964414045.1 uncultured Lishizhenia sp.
CTTTGAAGTCTTTGATGAGCCATGGAAAAAAGCCGACGACAAATGGGGCTTGTTCAACGTGGATCGCAAGGCCCGCTATGTCGTGCAGTCCTTGTATCCTAGCAATGTGTGGGAAGCAGGCGCATACACAGCAGCCGATGCGGTGTACTTCATTCCAACGCAAAGCAATGGTGTTGTCTCTGCCAACCGTTACACCATTTTTGCAGATACTGTCACGGCCAATGAAGCCAGGCCCTCAGAGTCAATTTTGTGGGTGGGTTGGGACAACCCTGCGACGGCTTATGCCGGCAGCAGTACGCTCAGCTTTGTCACAGGCGACGGTCCCAATTCATTGGAAATTACACCTGCGCCTACCAGCTGGGGCTGGGGTGTGATTGCTGCCTTGCAAACCACTGCCGATGATTTGTCTCAATTTGCGAGCACGGGCAAATTGAATTTCAGCATCAAAACCACTTACCCTGGCAAGCTTGAATTTGGCTTCTTAACAGGAACCACCACAGCCGGCAGTGCCTACGATGTGTATTTGGCTGTCGATCCTGCCAACAACACCTACGGTTATGTGAACGATGGTACGTGGCGCAATGTATCTATTCCCATCAGCGCCATCACACCGCGGGGTGCTATGGCCTACGGCATGACTGATCCCAATAAATCAAAATTGGATCTGACCAAAGTGACCAATCCTTTGGTGATTGCCGATAGATATGCCAACACAGGAAAATCCAACAACCTGAACGATCGCACAAAGATCTACATCGACAACGTTTATTGGTCTAAATAAACCTGAGTCGACTCAGACAAAAGCCCTGTCACTGTGAATGCAGTGCCAGGGCTTTTTGTTGAAAACTTATATTCTTTGACCTTTGGCATCAAAACCCAAGATGTGATTTGGATTGATCTTGAGTCCCAGGGTATCTTGATGGTGATACTTGCGGTCTGAACTGACTTTGACATTGACAAGAGGGGTGATGCCCTCCACTTGGCAATGGTAGATAGAAGCATCCCCTAAGTGTTCTGCCAGCACCACGGTGGCGGGCAAACCCAAGCTGGCATCCACCAGCTCAATGTGCTCAGGTCGAATTCCCAAACGGTGAGGGCGTTGTGCCATCGGGCTAGCGAGTGCTTGCCACCACAACTTCAAA
>CAYPVA010000591.1:0-1139 GCA_964414045.1 uncultured Lishizhenia sp.
TCTTTCAATAAAGTCTTGAAATAAGCTTCGTCATGAGCGGCAAATTCATCGTGATTGACCGCCACAATGATGGCATCGTAGTCTTGGCGTACTTCGTTACACAAAGCAACACCGTATTCGTGCTCAAGTTCTTGCGAATTGGCATGTGGGTCCACGACATCTACATTGATCTGAAATGACTGCAGTTCTCTGATGACATCTATGACCCTTGAATTGCGGATATCTGACACATTTTCTTTGAAGGTTGCACCCATGACCAACACGTGTGCTTCTTGGATCATTTTGCCCTGTGCAATGATTTTTTTAGCGGTTTGTTTGCCAATGTAAAAGCCCATGGAGTCATTGACATAACGCCCAGAGTTGATGACTTTGCTGTGGTAGCCCACCTGCATGGCTTTGTGTACCAAATAGTAGGGGTCAACGCCGATGCAATGCCCGCCTACGAGGCCTGGGTAGAAGTGCAAGAAGTTCCATTTGGTGCCGGCTGCTTCGAGCACATCAAAAGTATTGATGCCCAATTTATTGAAAATGATAGACAACTCATTGACCAACGAAATATTGACATCGCGTTGGGTGTTTTCTACAATTTTGGCAGCTTCGGCCACTTTGATGCTCGGCGCACGGTGCACGCCTGCGGCCACCACCAATTCATAGACTTTGGCTATTTCTTCCAAAGATGCCGGGCACGAGCCCGACACAATTTTAATGACATTTTGGAGGGTGTGCTGCTTGTCTCCGGGGTTGATGCGCTCTGGAGAATAACCTACCTTGAAATCTTCTTGAAATTTTAAGCCCGAAACTTCTTCCAAAATAGGAATGCAGTCTTCTTCGGTACAACCCGGGTAAACCGTAGATTCAAACACCACGTAGTCTCCTTTTTTAAGCACTTGCGCCACTGTTTTGCTGGCACCAAGTAAAGGCTTGAGGTCAGGAAGGTTAGAGTGGTCAATTGGTGTAGGGACGGCAATGATGAAAAAAGTGGCCGCTTTCAGATCGTCAATGGATGACGTAAAGTGGATACTTCTGTTTTCAAAAGCAGCAGCGTCTAGCTCGCGGCTAGGGTCTTGACCCTTGCGCATCATGTCAACGCGCTCTTGGTTGATGTCAAAACCAATGACCTCTATTTTTTTGGCAAATTC
>CAYPVA010000592.1:0-1139 GCA_964414045.1 uncultured Lishizhenia sp.
CGTCGGCGTGAGAGTTTGTTGGCCGCGCTCCACATCAACAACGTAACCGCAGCCGTGAACGCTTCGGCGCAGTGGCTCGAGGTGGCTAAAAAGGATGCCGATGCGCTCACCGAAGAACGCGATGCGGCCGAGAAGATCGAGCTGCTCAAGTCACTCGGTGTTGCCGAGGGCGACGCTGTTCCGCCGAATCTGCGTGTCGACCTCAAGAACCTCGAAGAGGCACAGAAGCGGCGGGCTGCGCGAAGCCTGCGCGATGGGCTCGATCGCATACTCGTTGATTTGTTAGCGCTTTACCGCGACATCTTGACCGTGCAACTGGGCGCGAATGCGGCTTTGGTTAACGAAGACCTGCGCGCAACCATTCAAGACGTGGCCAACAAGTCCACCCCTGCAGCAACCATCGCCAAGCTCGATTCGATCTCGCAAGCGCGCACACGTCTCGAAGCAAACGGGCGCGACATCTACATCCTCGACGCCCTTGCCGTTTCGCTTCGCAACGGAAACTGACCAATGAGCATCTTCAAGTCATCATTCAAGCGTCTCGCAGCGAGCATGGCATCCATGGTTTTGGCAATCGCGCTAACCGGCTGCTCCGGCCTGATCAGCTTGACTGAACCGTTCGCCACATCATCGGCAAGCGCAGCCACAGCTATGCCGCTTATCGACGCTGGCACTTCGGCCGATCTGCTCAAGTTCTATAAGCAAAAGGTCACTTGGAAGGCCTGCCCGGCGAGCTCTGAAGCGAAATGTGGAACCATTCTGGTGCCGACCAACTGGGCCAAACCGGCAGCGGGCAGCCTGAAGCTCGCGGTTTCATGGCGCCACTCAGACAACGTCAAGCCAATGGGCTCGGTCTTGTTCAACCCAGGTGGCCCGGGTGCGCCGGCATACGATTGGGTTGCCCAGGGCGGCGGGGGAGTCGGCACCGCCAAGTTACGCAAGTTCTATAACGTTGTCGCCTTTGACCCTCGTGGAGTCGGTCGCAGTCAGCCGACGGTCAAGTGTCTCGATGCCAAGGGCACCGATGAATTGTTTTATGGCGAACAGACCTACCCGATTGGGTCAGCAGAAGACCTGGCCGACAACAGAGCCGAGACCAAAAAGTTCATCGACGCCTGCGTTGCCAACACCGGTGCTTC
>CAYPVA010000593.1:0-1138 GCA_964414045.1 uncultured Lishizhenia sp.
ATGTCTCATCTAGGTCTAACAATCGTCTAGACACCGACCCGCAAACGAGGGTTGCATAGTCCCGCTCGTCTATAATCAGAGGGACGCCTAGGGCGTCCTTTATTTCGTTAAGAGGACTCATGCAGCCAGACCAGTTAGTAATGTTCGCCGCAATCGGCTTCCTTGTGATCATGATGTTCATGAACAGCCGCAAGCGTAAGAAGCAGCAGGAGGAACTTGCCACCGCTCTCAAGCCGGGCGCATGGGTCATGTTGACTAGCGGCATCGTCGGCGAACTGGTTTCAATTGACGACGACCGTGCTGTCGTAGAGACCACTCCTGGCACCAAGCTCACCGTCGTTAAGGGTGCTGTCGCCCGCATCGTCGATGCACCAGCGCAGCCGGTAGTAGTTGCTAAGCCAGCTGTTGCAAAGACTGCATCAACCAAGTCTGTACCTGCCGAGGCCGTCACTAAACCAGCAGCAAAGAAGCCAGCGCCTGTTGCTGCCAAGAAGCCTGCTGCTAAGAAGCCAGCAGCCTCGGCTGCCAAGAAGTAATCAATACCACTAAGGAATCCCAGTGTCTGTTTCAGGTGTTACCAAGTCGGCGCGAAAGCGCCTTCTTTGGCTTGCCGCACTCATCATCTCAATTGCCGGATTAGTCGGTGCTGGAGTTGCAACGAACTCGGGTGCTTCGCTCACCCCTAAGCTCGCATTGGATTTGGAGGGTGGCACTTCGATCATCCTTTCACCAGTGGTTGCTGAAGGCGAAACAGTCACGGCGCAGCAACTGCAGCAGGCCGTCGGCATCATCCGTCAGCGAGTTGACAGCACTGGCGTTAGCGAAGCGCAGATCAGCACATCGGGCAATAACAACATTGTTGTATCGATCCCCGGTACTCCTGATGACAACACGTTGAAGCTGATTCGCAGCAGCGCCAAGCTCGAATTCCGCTCGGTTATCCTCACCAACACCAGTGCAAACGCGACTGTTGGCGACGACGGCAGCTCTGCTTCACCTTCTGCATCAGCTAAGCCCAACAGCGATGGCGTCAAGCCAACCGACAACAGCGACACCAACTGGATCACCCCAGCGTTGCAGGCCCAGTTTGATGCGCTTGACTGCACCAAGCAGTTCCGCACACCTGGTCAGGTCGATG
>CAYPVA010000594.1:0-1137 GCA_964414045.1 uncultured Lishizhenia sp.
AAGGTCAATAATGAGTTGTTCGGGGGTCTGGCGCCATTTTACATTTTGATAGGGAGCGGTTACACTACTCACCTTCATGCCTGGCCTTTGCTGATGAGGAGCAATTAGATCTAATTTCAATTGGTTGATTGGCGCTAAGAGCCGAATTTGTAGCGCTTCAGTAAGTTGAATTTGTTTGGAATCTTTGCTCAGAATGATATTTAAATCATAGTGGAGCACATCAAAGTCTGATTGTCCAAAGGTCAATAAAGACCAAAAGCATAAAAGTAAAAAGCAATAAATTTTCATAGGCCAAATAATACGCCTTCTTTTAAGGAGTAAGGTGAGATGTAAATGTGTTGAATTTTTGCTTGTTCGAGTACCCAACGCGTTTTAACTGCCGCTAAGGGGGCCATGCGCTTGCGAATTGGAATGATGTGCGGATTTTGGTCGCGTTCGGCCTGCGTCGAAGAAATGATGTGATCCAACATATTTCTAAACTCCGAAATATCAACCCGGACGGAAGCTCCATTAGGATCAAAATCTTCTTGGGCAAGCAACTCATAAAAGGTTTCAAAACTGCCCGAAGATCCTATAAGCGTGTCCGGTAGCTCTTGCTGAAAAAAATGCGAACAGCGCTCCATTAAGTAATTTTCTACACGGTGGATATCTTCATTTGTAAATGGGTCTTGGTATTCAAAGTATTGAAAAAGACGTGAAACGCCAATATCAAAGGACTGCGCAAAGAGCGGCCCACTGGCATTGGCAGCAATAAATTCAGTAGAACCTACGCCAATATCCATAATGAGTGCGGGTTCAATGAAAGCGTGGGTAAGTTGCACGCCTTTATAAATGAGTTCAGCTTCGCGTTGCCCTGAGATGATTTCTATCTTGATATGCAATAACTCTTGCGCATTGGAGGCATCGCGCAGCGCTGAGGTGCCAATCGCTTTGATGTCTTGTACCTCCCATTGCTCACAAATACTTTTAAATTTCCGCAGGGCACTAAACGCGCGCTGCAGTGCCTCAGGGCCAATTCTTTTCTCATTGATGCCACCCATACCGAGTGCAACGCCATCTTTAGTTTGAAAAAGAATGGTACGCTTTTGGGTGTCGGCAATCAGCAGATTGAAAGTATTGGTACCTAAATCAATGACT
>CAYPVA010000595.1:0-332 GCA_964414045.1 uncultured Lishizhenia sp.
CAGCGATCATGGTTGCTTTTGCAGTGGCTTTGTCTCCCATGCCTGCAATTTGCTCGGGTAGCGCACCAATGAATTTGATACCGTGTTCCTGACAAACCTTTGAAAATTTCTCGTTTTCAGATAAGAATCCATAACCTGGATGTATGGCATCTGCATTGGTTATTTCAGCCGCTGCAATGATATTCGGGATACTTAGGTAAGACTGAGCGCTAACGGGTGGCCCAATGCAAACAGCCTCATCTGCAAAACGAACTGGCAAGCTGTCTTTGTCGGTAGTTGAATAAACGGCCACCGTTTTGATGCCCATTTCTTTACAAGTCCGAATTACGCGT
>CAYPVA010000595.1:437-1137 GCA_964414045.1 uncultured Lishizhenia sp.
CAGGACTGGCGTTATCTACAAGTACTTTAACAATTTTACCTGAAACCTCAGCTTCGATTTCGTTGAAGGTTTTCATGGCTTCAATAATACATACTTTGTCTCCTTTTTGAATGGTATCTCCTACGTTGACAAATGGATCTTTGTCTGGGCCTGGCGTTCTATAAAAAGTACCAATCATTGGAGACTTAACAGTAATATATTTGCTATCGTCTGAGCTATTGTTGTCAGCACTAACAGCAGCAGGTGTTGCAGCAACCGGTGCCGCAGCTGGAGCCGCGGCGATAGGAGCTGCAACTACAGGAGCCGCTTGGTACATGACAGGCTCAGTTTGACTTCCTTTAATTGAAATTCGAAAACCTTCTCTTTCGATTTCAACTTTTCCGAGCCCAGATTTGGACACTAATTTGATAAGGTCTTTGATCTCTTCTAAATTCATGGTCTAATTTTTTTCAAAGTTAATTTAATTATGAATTGTAGGCCCATTTCAAATAAATAGCGCCCCATGTAAATCCGCCGCCAAATGCAGAGAGAATGAGTACATCACCTTTTTTAAGTTGACTCTCATAATCCCATAAACAGAGCGGAAGTGTTCCTGCAGTGGTGTTGCCGTATCGCTGAATATTGATCATCACTTTTTCTTTGGTGAGCCCCATGCGGTTGGCTGTTGCGTCAATAATGCGCAAGTTCGCCTGGTGCGGCA
>CAYPVA010000596.1:0-1135 GCA_964414045.1 uncultured Lishizhenia sp.
CCGATGGAGGTAGCGAGCTGAATGCGCTGCGCTTCTCCGCCAGACAGCGTGTTGGAATTGCGGTTGAGGGTCAGGTAGCCTAGCCCTACTTTTTGCAGATAAGAAAGGCGCAGTGTAATTTCAGGGAGGATGTGTTTACAAATAAGACGTTCTTGTTCGCTGAGGTCTAATTTTTCAAAAAATAAGAGTGCGTCATCAATGCTCATGAGCACGACATCTTGTATGCTTTTTCCGGCAACTTGAACGTAACCTGCGTCTTTTCGAAGGCGTGTTCCGTTGCAATCACTGCAGATAGTCTTGCCGCGGTAACGCGATAAAAGCACCCTGTATTGTATTTTATAGGTCTGACTTTCAATTTGTTTAAAGAATTCATTTAAACCAATGAAATAAGTATTTCCGGTCCAAAGTAAACGGTATTGTTCGGGGCTTAACTCTTGAATTGGTCGGTGAATTGGAAAGTTAAATTTACTTGCCTGATACAACAGCGTTTGTAAATACTCTTGCATGTTTTCTCCCTTCCATGGGGCAATTGCACCGTCATAAACACTTTTAGTTCGGTCTGGAAAAACGAGTTCTTCGTCAATTCCGAGTGTCATGCCGTAGCCATCGCAGGTCTTGCAGGCACCATAAGGGTTGTTGAAGGCAAAGAAAGCAGCCGTAGGCGATTCAAATTGCAGGCCATCTGCCTCAAAACGCGTACTGAAGTCGATGTATTCCTTGGTGTTGGCATTGTAAAGTGTACAAAGTCCTTTGCCTTCCGAAAAAGCGCGTTCAATGCCTTCTGAAAGCCGGCTGAGCTGAGCTTGGTCTCGATCAGAATTTTTAAGGCGGTCTATAACGATAAATAGCTCTTCGGGTAGTATTTCAAAAGGAGTAAGCTCGTCAATAAGTATAAATTCATTTTCCAATAAAATTCTTGTAAAACCCTCTTTATTAGATAATTGAAGAGCTTTAATTAATTCATCGATTGAACTATAGGTTGGTCTATACAGAATGGCAAAAGGCACATTTTGCCAGTTCTGATCTAGGAAATGAATGACATCGTTAGTTTGGTGCTTTCGCACTTCTAAGCCAGAAACTGGCGAAAAAGTTTTGCCGATGCGCCCATAGAGTAATTTGAGGTAATCGTAAATTT
>CAYPVA010000597.1:0-1130 GCA_964414045.1 uncultured Lishizhenia sp.
GGTATAGTCCGAGAAATTGACCCTTCACAGGTTTATCAACGACAAATGAACGAGCAATCTTTGGTGTTAGAGGTTTGTAACCTCCAAGATGGGGATGCACGGGCTGCCTATCGCAACGTTCAATTTGACGTGCGCACTTACAAAAAACTCAAGATGTTTGTCCATGCGGAGTCTGTGGTAGAAAACCAACTCAAAGACAACGAAATGACTGTATTTGTCCGTTTAGGTACTGATTTTGTCGACAACTACTACGAATACGAAATGCCCATGAAAGTCACGGATTGGAATACCACGAATCCGGACCTGATTTGGCCAGAAGGCAATAACATTGAAATCGTTTTTGATCGGCTACTCGACTTGAAAATGGAACGCAATACCAAGCTTGAACAAGGCGTTCCGGGAGTTTCGAGCATAGTAGAATACGAGAAGGTAGATCCAAATAATGCCAGCAACCGCATCAAGGTGAAAGGAAGCCCGAACCTACAAGGCATCAAAACCATCATGATCGGGGTGCGAAATCCTTCGAAATCGGATCCTGATAACACTTGGGGTCCTGATAACGGCGATGCTGAATGTGCAAACATCTGGATCAATGAAATGCGACTCACCGATTTCGTAAGTGACGGCGGCTCTGCTGCCGTTGGCCAAATGCAGTTGCAGTTGGCAGATTTCGCTACGGTCCAGGCAGCTGGTAATTATTCTGGCATCAACTGGGGAGCTGTAGATAGCCGCGTTCAAGACCGTCAACGAAACCAAAAAATGGGGGCCGATGTAAGCACAACCATGCAATTGGGCCAATTCTTTGGAAAACAAGCACGCGTCTCTTTACCTTTCTATTATGGCTACTCTATTGGTGTCATCAACCCGGAATATGATCCGTTCAATCCGGACATCAAATTAGCTAATTACGACTTAGCAACCCGCAGAGAACGCATGCGCTTAGGCCAAGATTTTACGGAGCGTCGCAGCTACAATTTTACCAATGTGCGCAAAGAAGCAAAAGCGGGCACCAAACCACAATTCTGGAGTTTATCCAATTGGTCTGCTACCTATGCCTTTGCAGAAAACATCAAGCGTGACTTCAATATCAAGTCTGACATGACCCGTACCTGGACAGGTGCACTCAACTA
>CAYPVA010000598.1:0-1128 GCA_964414045.1 uncultured Lishizhenia sp.
TTATCACAATTTTGTGCGAACTGCTAACAACGAAAGGCTGCTGCTCTATGCCTTCGAAAAACTAAACGAAATACAGGCCATTGAAATCTGCAAAAAATAACAAAAAGGGACTATTTCGACTTGTACCTGAAGCTTTTTGGGCCGCGCTCAAAGAATATGTGCAAGAAGGTGCTTTTCACCATGGCGCTGCATTGGCTTATTATACTTTGTTTGCATTTATTCCAATTATTTATTTGGCAACATCGATATATGGTAGAATAATTGGCCAAGCAAATATGCGAACAATTGTTTCGTCATTACTCAAAAATAGTTTAGGACTCGAGGATAGCGGTTCTATTCTGCAATTAGTGGATAGCATGTCCATAGAAAAGCCAAACTTTTTTCTGGAGCTCATCAGTATTGGAATATTGCTTTACACTTGTTCGGCATTTATGATTTCACTCAAACGCAGCCTCAATGAATTTTTCAATGTGAGCAAAAACAGCCGAGAAAATTCCAATTTATTCATGGAGATCATTGGTTTTAGATTTGTAGGCATGCTTTTGCTAGCGGCATTTGCATTGGTGATCATCCTTTTTTATTTTTTACAAGTTTTCATTTTTACGGCCATTACAAGTTGGTTGCATTGGAATAACGGCTTCGTCGATTTTTCACTTGAAGCCCTGCAAATTTTACTGACACTACTGTCGAACATCTTGATTTTTATGCTGATTTTCAAGTACATGCACAATGCCAAGGTAAGTTGGCGCGTGGCAAGAAATGGAGCGATAATGACAGCAATCCTCTTGTATCTCGGGCAATGGCTGATTGGTTATTACCTGCATCACTTCTTCATAATGGGCAAACTTGGTGTTGCCAACTCGATTTTCATCATGTTAGCCTGGGTACACTACTCTGCTCAGATTGTTTTTTTCGGGGCGCAATACACCTATCAGATTGGGAAGGTCCTGCACGAGCGCATTAAAACAAATACTACAGAAACGAAGGCGGTTTCCTGAATTCTAGTTTCGCATCTCGGAAAATACTCGAGGTATTGCGGATAGTGAGTAAAAAGCTCTTATTCCCCCCAATTGGCACGTAATAAAATGACAGTGCCCAACAATGCATATTTCTATTCAAAGAAAAGTA
>CAYPVA010000599.1:0-1124 GCA_964414045.1 uncultured Lishizhenia sp.
ACACGCCTAGCGCGCAAGTGAAAACGAGCAGCGGCAGAATCAGTCCGAGGTAGAGGTTGATCTTGCCTTGCAGGCTCTGGGCGACGCGGGTCAAAAACCCGATTGCGACAATAACGCGGAACATACGGAACGCGCGGAAGAACGGCAACAGCAGCGAAATAAGCTCTACCAGGTTGCGCTTTAGAAAGCGCCATTTGTGGTGTGAGATCGCGAACCGAACCACGAAGTCGATGATGAAGATTCCCCAGATCGCGTCGTTCACTAGAACTAGATCGAGCAACACCGGCGGAGGCATGTGGGCCAGCACCTCGAACGCATACAGCGCTAGGTAGACCAGCGCTAGAACTGCCAGCGGCAGGGTCGACCAGCGTTCCCAGGCATGAACCGCGTGCTCGACGCGCGTCTCTTTCTCAGGTTGCGATGTTTCTCGCTCGCCGGAGCTGAAGTAGTCGAGTGACACTAATCGCCTTGGCCGTGCGGCTGCATCTTGGCTTTGTGCTCTTGAACAAGGCGGTTATCTGCCACCCAGTCCATGACTGCAAAGAGCACACCCGAGACCACGAAGGTCAGGTGGATGATGATGCGCCAAATGACCGGCTGACCCACAGTGTCAGAGTGCGATTCCGAAAGTTCGATGAAGTCTTTGAGCAGTTCAATTACCGACAGCGCGACCAGTGAGCCGATGAGCTTGATCTTGAGGCCCGAGAAGTCGATGGTGCCCATCCAGTGCGGGCGGTCAACTGACTCGTGCGCAACCTCAATCTTCGAGACGAAGTTCTCATACCCAGCAAAGAGCACGATGAGAATCAGGTTGGCAAGCAGCACCAGGTCGAGCAGACCGAGCAAGCTCAGAGTGAACGTGTGGGCGCTGGCGGTCGAGATTTCTTCGGCCATGTGCCAGAACTCTTTGCCGTAGCGGAACACCAGCAGGCCGAGTGCGCCAATCAAGCCGATGTAAAGCGGGGCAAGCAGCCAGCGTGCGCCAAAGATGAACACCTCAAGAAAGTGTGAGAACTTCTTCATTTCGATTCCTCCCAGTGGCTGCGCTTGCCAGCCAAACTCTGCGTTCAGCCTACCGAAACTCGGTTACAACTTTGCAGTGGTCCCTGCAGGTTGTAAGCCTT
>CAYPVA010000600.1:0-1124 GCA_964414045.1 uncultured Lishizhenia sp.
TCATCATGCCATAGAAAAACCACGCGTACAAATATTGGAATTTGTGAATGGCATAATGCTTAGAATGTGGTGAAAAGCGAAGCATGAATAAAGGCGGATCGATGTCTTCGTCGTGTTCTGTAACGTTCGTGTAAGTATGGTGCAAGACATTGTGTTGGATGCGCCAGTTGCGCGCACTACCACCAAGTAATATCATGACGTTGCTCACCAGTGTATTTACCCACTCCTTGCGTGAATAAGCGCCATGGTTGGCATCGTGCATAACTGAAAGCCCAACGCCGGCCATTCCAAAACCCATGACGGCCCACAAAATGAAGTAAGCCCAGGTTGGCAAGCTTTGGTTGTATAAAAAGCCATAGGGGGTTAAGAATAAAGCTAACAGCGCGAAAGTTTTGAAAACCATGGCGGAATTAGCTGTTTTGGCAATATTGTTTTCTTTGAAGTAGGCGTTAACTCTTGATTTAAGTGTTTTGTAGAAATCCGAGTTGTGTTCTTTAGAGAATTGTATCGTAGTGTTGTTCATTTAGCAATGATTAATTTCCAAAGTTAATCAAATATAAAGATGGGTTATCATATTCAACATATAAATGCTTTATGCTAAACCTTGTAAAGCACAAAGGTTGTGGTATGCGCCATTTAAACTTAGCAACTCGTTGTGGGTTCCTTTCTCTATAATTTTACCTTTTGAAAGAACAATGATTTGGTCTGCATTTTTTACCGTCGATAATCGATGTGCGATAACAAAAGAAGTTCTTCCTGTCATGAGTTTTTCGAGCGCATCTTGGACCAATGCCTCTGAGGCGGTGTCGAGCGCAGAGGTGGCTTCGTCTAGTATCAGAATAGAAGGGTTTTTATAGATAGCGCGCGCAATTGCAATGCGTTGTTTTTGACCACCTGAAAGTTTGTTTCCTCTTTCCCCTAACAAAGTGTCGTAACTCTCTTCGAGTTCTTGAATAAATTCATGTGCATTGGCAATTTGTGCCGCGCGTTTTACTTTTTCAAGATCGGGGTTTTCTTCTCCGAAGGCAATGTTTTGTGCCGCGCTTAAATTGAATAAAATAGATTCCTGACTTACAACGCCAATTAGATTGCGCAAGGAGTTTAAACTGAGCGAGCGGATATCA
>CAYPVA010000601.1:0-1122 GCA_964414045.1 uncultured Lishizhenia sp.
CAATTTGCGCTTCATGTAGCCGAGAACAAAACGTGGCAGCCATTTGAGCAAACGAGGATTCTTGCTTTCAATGGGTGCTGCTAAATCAATAAGGCCTTGTTGGGACATGCGACAAAATTAAACGGAATATTTAAAACTGAGTTCAAGTCCATCGTAAGCAAGTGCCACACCCCGCGGTAGTTTTTGGTTGACCGCTGCATGTGTGCCGAAAAGATGCGAAATATGCGTTAAATAACTTTGCTTGGGTTTTAGTTCTTCAATGAGGGTCAGCGCTTCTTCTAAATTGAAGTGTGAGGGATGCGCATATTCGTGCAATGCATTGATAATTAATATGTCAAGATCTTTTAATTTATCTTTTTCCTCAGGATGAATTGTTTTGGCGTCAGTGATGTATGCAAGTTTTCCGATTCGAAAACCAAATACTTGCATGCGCTGGTGCCAAACTTCAATGGCTTGAATTTCGAGGGCACCAATTTGAAATGAGTTTTTTTCGAGGTGAATAATTTGAAATCTTGGTACACCAGGGTAGGGGTCGGCTTCAAAAGCGTAGTAAAACTCGCGACGCAGTGCTTGTTCTACTTTTGGCGTGCAATAAATCGGAAAATCGGCTTGTTGTCGGTAATTAAAGGCCCGAACGTCATCGAGGCCTGCGATGTGGTCTTTGTGTTCGTGGGTCAGAAGAATAGCATCGAGCTGTTTGACATTTGCCCGCAGCATTTGCTGCCGAAAATCAGGGCCTGCATCTATGGCAATTTGGAGGTCGGGTAGGGTAAGGAGTACGCTAGAGCGCAGGCGTTGGTCTTTGGTATCCGAAGATTGACAAGTAGGGCACTCGCATGCGATAACCGGGACGCCCTGGGAAGTTCCGGAACCTAGAAAAGTGAGCTTGCCGTTCATATCGCCGAAGTTTTAAGCGCGTTCAGGTCAATTCGTTTTGGGCCAATAGGTTTACGCAAAAATTGATGCACTATTGTTTTGTTGTCGCGGTTTTCTTTTTCAATTGTGATGTAACGGCTCCAATGTAGCGGCTCTTTTCCATGAAAATGAAACGGCGCATAGCCATAGCCACGGTAGATGCCGTTTTCTATCCAAACCAAGCTTTTTTCACCTTTGTTTCGACCT
>CAYPVA010000602.1:0-1120 GCA_964414045.1 uncultured Lishizhenia sp.
AGTGGGTGGTGGAGTAGACTTTATAATCGTTATTTCAAGGATGAGGGAGGGGTGTAGCAGGTTGTAAATAAGTTTTAAGTGCATCCACGTATTTAACATAAGCGGACCTCCCGCTTTCTGTTAAGGTACAAGTTGTTTTTGGATACTTCCCTTTAAATCCTTTCTCTAATGAAATATAGTCTGCTTCTTGTAATTTGCCAAGTTGCAGGCTTAAATTACCAGCACTAACTTTTATTTGCTCCTTCAAGTAAACAAAGTCAGCATTTTCAACGCCGGCTAAAATGGCCACGATTGCCAGTCTAATTTGAGAATGTAGAATAGGATCAAGCGGTTTAAACATGCTTATCTTTCATTAGGATGCCAGGAAGAAAAGACCCTGTGATTGCGGCAGCGGAGGCAATTAATAATTGGTATTCAACCTTTAAAAATAGCGAGGGAACACACAGTGATACAGACATTAAACCTAGTAGAATGGAAGGCTTATGTTTGGTGATTCCGCCAGTTATATATACTGTTAATCCCAAAAGAAATGGAAATAACTGAACGTCACTTGAATTATTATTTATCCGAGCGTAGAACTGAATAATTATTGTTGCAATTGCAAAGCCTGTAAATGTGAAAAAATAAACAGATTCTTGTTTTGGAACTACTTTTTCCAAGACTTGGTCATGTTTTTTTCTAAGTCCAGATAGAATCCCGCCAATCACGAAGCATATCCAATCAAAGGATTGTACCATGAGTGCAGACTCTTTTGGAAGGCTAAATTCAATAAAACGAATGAAAAAATAAGCACCTAAAACAAGGCCCCAAAGTTTATAATAATAGGCGGCACCTGTAGAGATGAGCTCAGTTTGACGTTGAGCCTTTTCAATAATTCTGATTGAATCTTTAATATCTATTTGATTGACTTCCATGATGATTAAGTTAGAAAACAAAAGTAGTTAAAAATATTAACTTAAATTTTTTGAAAATCTTAGGATTTATTTGTTTAGGTATTTTTTCGCCAATTCCTCCGCTTCCTGTTCTTTATTGCAGCCCTTTGATGAAATCTTCAAATGTTCAAGAAAGATCTCCTTTTTTCCGTGTAAAAGTATATGTGAAGCTTCATGGAAGAAGGTTG
>CAYPVA010000603.1:0-1119 GCA_964414045.1 uncultured Lishizhenia sp.
ATAAGATTTTCTTGATCGGAAATTTCAAATCCAAATGCCCTGATTGGCTTAACCGCTATTTTCTCAGTTTTGAATTGTTCGACGTCGCTCAAATTATTGGAGAAAATCGTTTGTGGTATATTGAACCCAACTTTGCTTGCTACAATTTTTTGCAATAATTTGCTACCAGCTTTGTATTCATTGACAGCATGGCCTATCCAGGGTAATTCGTGCAACGCTATGCGTAAATATTTTAAGAATCCATCGCCTTCTTCCTTGAGTAAATTGGCCAATTGTTCATCTTCAATGGGGTCAAAAGTAGTCATGGGTTTGCAGGGTCTTCTTTCCCAAACTGCACTAATTTGTTGGCTGCTAATGGAATGATGTCCGTCTTTGGTTCGGATACAAAATTCGTTGGTGTCATTACTAATTTGATAATAGACGTCGTAATGAGAGAATAAATGCTCGGTATTCAAGCGAAAAAAGGGCACATTCAATGCGGTCAAGTGATCAATCACTGGATTGGGATGAATGTCTTCTTGATTGGTAATAATGAGTAGCATAAAACAAAAAAGAGGCACGAAGCCTCTTTGAATTAGATTGGTAAAAAACTATTTTTCTTGCGCGTCGTCGGTAACATTTTTCCATTTTGGAAATAGGATGTTCCCGGCGTTTTTTGCACTTTTTGTAGCTCTTTTTTGCGAACCCATTCCGTAAGGGAAAATGGTTTTTTGGGTTTCAGGATCGTAGATGCTGTAGTTGAATCCTTCTTCGATATTTTGCTCTCGTGTACCGTGCGCAATAAATGGTGGTGTAACTTGGTTTAAATCAGTTCTCATAATGTTATTCTTCAAATTAAATACTCAAAACACTTCTTAATTCTGCAATTTTTGCAGCTTCTGTGTCGCTGACACCATCGCTAGAATCAGCCATTTCGTTCATCATCTCGATGATCAACTCGCCATGGCTTTGATCTTTACTTAATTCTGTTTTGATACAATCAAGCACCGTATTTCTGTGATTGGCAGCATCCGCACTCAAAAGGTAACAGAGCTCAGAATAAATTTCAAAACCAACGTGTTCGTTTGAGTCTATTTCCTTGCAGGAATTAGCTAAATTTTGTTTCTCTAATTCATCGAA
>CAYPVA010000604.1:0-250 GCA_964414045.1 uncultured Lishizhenia sp.
GCAGAAACAACAGTTGGACCAAAAAATAGCCAATGCGTTGCAAAAAAACCAACATGCCAAAGCCCACCGGGCAGAGCTCCGAGCTCAGTATTCTGGAAATGAAAAAGGTTTTTTGGAGTTATCCGAAACGCTCGCTAAACAAAGTATGCAGGATAGCAGAGCGCTCAAAGAAATAAAGAAGAAAGCCCAACTTGAACTCGCAAATTCAAAAATAAAATTAGATTTTGCCAAAGCGGAAATAGAAAATATA
>CAYPVA010000604.1:260-709 GCA_964414045.1 uncultured Lishizhenia sp.
ACGTATTTTTGAGCGCTATACCTTGCTGAATGCGCTTGGTGAACAGAAGAATGTCCTCGAGCTTTTTGCAGGTTCGCCGCCCGCTGGAGCCGGTGAATGCGCTGCCCCAAAACTATTACAGTACGCATACCTAAATAAATTGAAGCCCATCTGCATGGCCGAATTTTGGTGGGGGATGTCGCCAGATTCTGAGGTGCGCATACATGGTCATTTTTATCCGTCTTGCAAGAGCAAGTGCGAGCCAATCCTCGGTCATATGTTAAAAGGCTTGTCCGTGGATAGCAATCCAATTACAGCAGTGCATCCGCCAAAGCCCCTTGATGTCATTTATGAGGACGCGTATATTGTAGCTGTCAATAAAGCGCCTGAATATTTATCAGTTCCTGGTAAAAATCCGCAGCCAAACACCTTAGAAGATTTACAAAATAAGTATCCAGAAGCTACTGGAC
>CAYPVA010000604.1:719-1119 GCA_964414045.1 uncultured Lishizhenia sp.
CATTGTTAGTCCATCGATTAGATATGTCTACGTCAGGCATTTTGTTGGCGGCAAAAACTAAGTTGATGCACGAACGCTTGCAACGACAGTTTGTGCTCAGAAAAGTCAAAAAAGAATATGTTGCCATTCTAGATGGAGTTCCTATTGTGCCAAATGGAGAAATCAAATTACCCCTTAGAGTGGATCTAGATGACCGCCCTCGGCAACTGGTGTGCGATGAACACGGCAGTTTTGCACATACAACGTATCAAATTTTGGAAAAGAGTGACAATTATACACGTGTTCAATTGATTCCGCATACGGGCCGTACCCATCAGTTGCGTGTGCATTGTGCGCATCATTTGGGCTTGAATTGCCCGATTAAAGGTGATGATTTGTATGGTCAAAAGGCAGATAGACT
>CAYPVA010000605.1:0-1117 GCA_964414045.1 uncultured Lishizhenia sp.
TAAAAGTTTTCGGTTTTCGTTTTTATTAAATTGGTTCATGAAAATAATACTCTGGGTATTCATCTTATATAACGCATATGGTTTTTCACAGAATAATTTTTTTCTAAGACCAACTGTTAATTTCAAAACAAATTTTTCTTCCTCAGATCCCTTTGTATTTTCGGACTATGCCTTTAATCCAAGCCCATATTTCTTCTACAATAACAAGCAAGTTTGTTTACCCACAGGTTTAAATTTAGGATTGTCTGCTGGTTACATCATGCCAAATAAAAGAATGATGTTTGAAGTAGGGGTACAGGGTGATGAATCTCAATCTGGAATGACACTACATTTTGTGAATACCAACGTAGGAAACTATTATTATAATAATTCTGCCAAAAGTATTTCCGGATTAAATTTTATAAGATATAGTTTACAGTGTGCTGTAAAACTTAAAGAATTTAAAAAGAAGTCATCGAGTTATTTGGTTTTAGGCCTCGACTATGCACACGCAAAAAACAGAGGTGGGCAAATTATTTCTAGTAGCCTATCTGGTGCCTTGCAAGTAGATGATAATGTTCAACTTTCTTACTCCAATAATCTTACTCAAGATAACGCCTCCAACATTTTAATTCACACTGGTATTCATTCAACAGTTTATTTGTCAAATAAATATTTATTTGATATCGGGATTTTTTACATGTACGGTTTTAGATCGATGTCAAGTATGAACACAGCTGTAAATATCCTAGGTAACAACGGGCTAATTAAATCTATAAGTTACACAAGCGTTAGTAATGGTGGTGGTTTAACGCTGCAATTGTCTAGGTCATTTAAGATTGGCGTTTCAAAACGTTCGTCAAAGAATTAAAATCTGATCATTCATTTTTATTGAACTTAAGGGTTGAAGTGTAGAACATGTTCTACTATTTATCAATGCGCAATAACTAATTTTTCTTTGTAGGATGTTGCGTCTTTTTCAAATTGCAACCAATAAATGCCGTTGGTCAGTGAACTGATGTCAAATGTTTGGGATGTAGTGTTTAATTGCCAAAGATGGATTATTGCGCCATTTAGATCAAATAGCTTGATGTTGGTCTGTTGATCGGTGTTTTGGGTAATCGTTATTTCATTTTGA
>CAYPVA010000606.1:0-1115 GCA_964414045.1 uncultured Lishizhenia sp.
TTTGACGCCTTGCAATCAGCCAAAGCACAGGGCGCAGACGTCGTGATTATTGATACGGCTGGGCGCTTGCACAATAAGGTCAACTTGATGCAAGAACTCTCTAAAATCAAACGCGTCATGGATAAAGTAGTTCCAGGTGCGCCTCATGAAATCTTACTGGTGCTCGATGGCTCAACGGGTCAAAACGCCTTTGAACAAGCCAAGCAATTTGCTCAAGCCACAGACATCAATGCCTTGGCCGTTACCAAACTCGACGGTACAGCCAAAGGTGGCGTGATTATCGGTATTTCTGATCAAATGAAAATTCCTGTGAAATATATTGGTGTCGGTGAAAAAATGACCGACCTACAGCTTTTTGATCGCAAAACGTTTGTCGAATCTTTGTTCAATACCAAAGATTAATTCTTACTCAAAAAGTACTTTCTTACTTATTCTTGGATATGCTGCTGTGCCACATACGCAGCATACTGACCATTTTGAGCCATCAGTGTTTGATGATCGCCACTTTCGACAATAGTTCCTTCATTAAGGACTAATATTTGATTGGCTTGCCTAATGGTAGACAAACGGTGGGCAATCACTATGGAGGTACGGCCTTTCATGAGTTCTTCAAGTGCGTCTTGAACCAGCTTCTCTGAGGCTGAGTCTAGGGCTGAGGTCGCTTCGTCTAAGATTAAAATACTAGGGTTTTTCAGGATGGCACGGGCAATCGCAATGCGTTGTTTTTGCCCACCAGAAAGCTGAATACCGCGGTCACCTACCTCCGTTTGAAGTTGCTCCGGAAAACCTTGAATGAATTCCCAAGCATTGGCTTTCTGAGCCGCTTCTATGACTTCTTGGTCCGTAGCGTCTGGTCGGCCAAAGCGGATATTTTCCAGAATACTTCCTGAAAAAAGCAACACTTCTTGTGGCACAATTGCCATGTGCTGTCGCAAGGCTTGTAAGTCAAATTCTGTGGCAGGCGTGGAACCAAAATAAATTTGACCCTTGCTTGGTTGGTAAAAGCGCAACACTAAATTAGCTATGGTAGACTTTCCTGAGCCACTCTGCCCCACCAACGCCAATGTTTGATTGGGCTGCAAGGTAAAATTAATGCCCTTCAATACTTCAACATC
>CAYPVA010000607.1:0-1114 GCA_964414045.1 uncultured Lishizhenia sp.
TAATAGATCCGTTGTTGCCACCAAAACAGCTGACATTCTGATGGGTCTCTGTGGCAATGATGCTCTGTGGTGGTTGACTTACTGTATAGTTCTGGTTGATCAAACATCCATTGGCATCTTGGATCGTGATGTTGTATGTACCTGCCAACAAGTTGCTGAGGTCTGCTTGGAACGATCCTGTGTTCCATTGGTACTGATAGGGTGCTGTTCCTCCACTTGCCGTGATGTCTATGCTTCCACTTGCAGCACCAAAACATACGTTGTTCACCACAACCCCTGATACAGCCAATGCACTCGCAGGTTGGTATATCGTGTCTGAGAATGTGGCACTACAGCCGTTGTCATCTAGTACCGTTACAAAGTATGGACCCGCGAATTGGTTCAAGATACTTGGGCCCGTTAGACCATTGCTCCATTGATACTGGTAGGGGCCTACTCCGCCACTTGCCGTTGCCACTATGGAACCTGCGTTCTGACCATAACATAAAATGTTTGTGTTGGTGCTCTGCAACGATAATGGTGTCGGTTGCGTTAGTGTCCAGCTTTGGGTTGCCGTACAGCCTGCCCCATCTGTCACCACTACGCTGTATATTCCTGCTGCAACTCCTGAAAGCGTAGATTGCGTAGAACCAGTACTCCATAAATAACTATAAGTTCCTGAGCCGCCGGTGCCCTGTACGGCAATGCTGCCCGTATTGCCACCATGACACAAAATGTTGTTGCTCACGCCCGTGAGGCCTACCGCTGCACTTGGTGCATTCACCAATACTTGTAAAGAGTCCGAACAACCATTGGCATCCGTCACTTCTACGCTATATACGCCCGCAGGAACATTGTTTAAATCCTGTGTGACTGCTCCACTTGTCCAGAGATAACTATAACCAGGTGTGCCGCCACTTACCGTTAAGTTAATGTTGCCATTGCTCAGTCCAAAACACGTAACGTTTGTTGTTGATTGTAATAATGTCAAGGCACTTGCAGGTTGGTTTACGATTACTGTGTCTGTTAATAAACAGCCATTCGCATCTTGTACCGTTACACTATACTGGCCACCTACTACCCCAGTTAAATCCTGAGTGGTATCACCGTTACTCCAACTATAACTATAGCCCGG
>CAYPVA010000608.1:0-1112 GCA_964414045.1 uncultured Lishizhenia sp.
CGTTGTCTAGGAAGTGGTAATTGAAGCATACTAACGCACCGATTTTTTTAGTTGAAAAATCATAAGAATAAAGAACTAATTCATCCAAACCGGTTGTAGAATTTTGTACAAGAACTTCTTCATTAAAACCAATACTTGAATTAGAAAAACCTAAATCTAGGCCTAAACCAATTTTATCTGTTACCATGTACTCAGCTCTGAACCCGAATGGGCCGGCACCACCTGCAGTGAGGTCAAGCTCTGTTCCGGAATTAGCATAAGCCGCTTTAAAGGTGGCGGTGTAAAGATTAGGGAATCCGTAATATCCTTCAATGATAATGTTTTCCTCTTCTACCGCTTGTGCGAAAGATGTTTGGTTGAAACCAACGGCAATCATGGCCAAAGCGATGAAAACCTTTAAATAGTTTTTATTCATAATAAATTGTTTTAGTTTGAATAAAGTTAAAAATTATTTATTGCAAACTAATACAAAACAAAAACTTGCGGTTCTTGCTGTGTGTCAACTCCTAAGGTGCTGTTTAAAATGCCTTTTTTGAAGGTGCATGAATTGGATGGATTCAAAGGCCTGGCTTTTTTAGTTTGGAAGATAGAAGCATCTAGTTTGATGTTTTTTGAAGGATTTAAACCGGGAATCCAGATGGCATAAATGTTTTTTTGAACTTGGGTAAAGACCCAAGTGCCGGTGTCGCCTTGCTTGATTTCGTAGGGTGCAATGGGTTTGGAGTTGTAAATTGCTGCTCCATTGACTTGCATCCAATTGCCAATTTCTTCAAGGCGCTCATAAGCCGTGCTGTCCCAGCGGCCTTGGGGGTCAGGGGCAATGTTGAGTAGGAAATTACCGCCTCTAGAAACAATCAGACACAAGTTTTTGAGCAACGTTGCGGTGCTTTTGTATTGATCATTGGGTACGTAACTCCAACTGTTAGCCATTGTCATGCAGGTTTCCCAAGGGTAGGGAAGTGGTTTATCGGGAATGCTCTGTTCGGGTGTGAGGTAGTTTTGATTCGCCCCCTCTACGGCGCGGTCAACGACGATGAGACCTGGCTGTGCTTTTCTTGCCTTGGCGGCAAGTTCATTCATGCGGATATTTTGATCGACGGGTTTGTAGCCCC
>CAYPVA010000609.1:0-1106 GCA_964414045.1 uncultured Lishizhenia sp.
GCGCCAAAGCTTTGTAGATGCTACAGTTCCACAAGCAGAAATCCTTGGCTTAACTATTCCTGATCCAAATTTGAAATGGAATGAAGAACGCGGCCACTATGATTTTTCTGAAATCAACTGGGAAGAATTCTGGCAAGTAGTCAAAGGAAACGGACCTTGTAATAAAGAGCGAATTGCTGCGCGATTAAAGGCCAAGGAAGAAGGCCTCTGGGTGCGCGAAGCCGCGAATGCTTTTGCAAAAAAACGCGCCATGAAAAAATCAGCCTAACTTATTTAAAAAAATACGATGTCAACAACAGAATGGCCTCTTTGGGAGGTATTTATCCGCAGTAAACAAGGATTGAATCACAAACATGTCGGTAGCTTGCGCGCTCCGGACGCAACGCTAGAACTAGAGAATGCCCGTGACGTATACACACGCCGCTCAGAAGGCATCAGTATTTGGGTTGTCGAATCTGCGCAAATTCACGCTACAGACAT
Organism: uncultured Lishizhenia sp.; assembly: GCA_964414045.1. Taxonomy (GTDB): domain Bacteria; phylum Bacteroidota; class Bacteroidia; order Flavobacteriales_D; family Crocinitomicaceae; genus UBA952. The sequence goes on from CAYPVA010000609.1 coordinate 481, forward strand.
CGATGAAGCAGAAGCATTTTTTGAACCTTCTGATACGAAAATTTACCGCCACCCGACGTTTTACGAAGTGCCAGACGGCGTTAAACACATGTAAGCATGCGAAATCCTGCACTTTTTGAATACGTATTGCGCCTAGCCGACGACAGCCTGATATTAGGGCAGCGTCTTGGTGAGTGGTGCGGGCATGGCCCCATTTTAGAAGAAGACATCGCACTTACAAATATTTCGTTGGATCTCATTGGCCAGGCAATTAGCCTTTTTGACCTCGCTGCCGAAATCGAAGACAAAGGAAGAAATCACGACCAGCTCGCTTATTTGCGTTTTGAAAACGAATACAAAAACGTACTTCTTGTCGAGCAACCCAACGGTGATTTCGCCATGACTATGATGCGTCAGTTCTTCTTTGATGCGTTTCGTTTACCGCTCTACGAAGCACTTATGCAGAGCCCAGAGCCGCAGTTAGCTGCTATTGCCGCAAAATCGGTTAAAGAGACGCGCTATCACCTCAAACATAGCTCGGAGTGGGTGATTCGTTTAGGCGATGGCACTGAAGAATCTCATAATCGCGCGCAAGCTGCAATTGATCACTTATGGCGGTATACCAACGAGCTGTTTTTCGAAGATTT
>CAYPVA010000610.1:0-1105 GCA_964414045.1 uncultured Lishizhenia sp.
ACCCATAGATATTTCTTTGAAGTGGTCTTCTTCATAAACGCACGCTTGCTTTAAGTGGTTGAAAATATGCACAAGATTCTTAAATTCTACTCTAATTTGCGCTTCATTAGTGGTAAAACTTGCCATACCCATGACACCACAAATGCGCACGTTTTTTAAAGAGAGGTAAGTATCTGAAGCTAAAAATTCAAGGGCTTCATTGAGCTCAAGTCCAAATTTTGTTTCTTCTTGCGCGATATGAAATTGCAGCAAAACATCTTGAATGCGTTCAACTTTGGCGGCTTGCTTGTCGATTTCGAGTAAAAGCTTGAGGCTATCCACACCATGAATGAGGTGCACAAAACCAGCCATGTATTTCACCTTGTTGGTCTGTAGGTGGCCAATTAAATGCCATTTGATGTCTGCAGGAAGTTGCTGTGCTTTTTCTGCCATTTCCTGAACCTTATTCTCTCCAAAATGTCGCTGACCAGCGTTGTATGCTTCTTGCAATGCCGAAATTGGTTTGGTTTTAGAAACGGCAATTAAAGTAACGTTTGAAGGGAGTTCTGCCCGAACGTGTTCAAGTTGTTGTTCAATCATTTTCCAACGAATAAATAGTCAGGCCACTTCTTAGTTTGGGTTCTACCCAAGTGGATTTAGGAGGCATGTTGAGGCCTGCGTCGGCGACTTTTTTAACGTCTTCAATGTCGGCCGGATGCAAGAAAAATGCGACTTCAAATTTGGCAGAATCAATGCTCTCAGTTATTTTTTCGAGTGCTTCATTGCCAGGTACAAATTCTACTTGGTCAGAAGTTTTTAAATCAATAATTCCAAAAATCGGCTTAAGGATGAGATCTGAAAGGATAAAAGAGTCAAGTGTTTCGATAGGGTCTTGGTCGTTGATAAAGTTCAGATTAGGGCTGAACCTTAGCCAAGTTTTGTCCATGTAAATATGAATGTCGTGCTTATTTGTGGGCAAACATGCGTTTGGTAAGCGTTCCACCAAACCTTCATTGGCGAGAATGGATTCGAAGCACTTAAGGTCTAAACCATTTGTAGATTTCAATAAGCGATGAAAAGCGGAAATTTGAACTGCTTTTTCTTCGACCACGTAAGCGAAAAAGTA
>CAYPVA010000611.1:0-1104 GCA_964414045.1 uncultured Lishizhenia sp.
TGCTTTTTCACATAAACGTTGTGCTTGGTTTCTTTGTGCTAATGTCCGAGCATAAACAGATGATAAATAAAGCGAATCAATCCGTTTATTCATAAAAAACACTGGGTTTTGGGCGCGGCTATAAAATAAACGCAAGTATGATTCTGCCCCTGGGTAATCACCAACCCATCCTGTTCTCCAAATAGCTACTTCCTGCTTGTTCGGTCGGCCTGTTTCTTTTAGAAGCACCTGTATATTGAGGTGATTTTTGAGCATCAATGCTACGGCTTTTGCCCACTTGTAGTTCAGGGTTTTTTTATTACTCTCCACATAAAAAGTAACTCGAGGAAAGGCCCCCGGTCTGTAGCCAGCTTTTAAGAGCAAGGATTTCGCCTCGTTTATTTTGACGGCTAAACTGCGCTGATCAGCCGGTAGAAGGGAGTTATCTCCTAATGTTTGATTTGGAATAAATCGCCTATTGAGCGCTCTTCCCTCACCTAATAGAACCTCATTGCATATATACTTTTGGTCTATTGCTAAGGCAAAAGCCTTTCTTACTGCCGGATCTTTAAAAGGTTTAGAACAACTGTTGAATTGTATAAAATGAATTTTAGAGGCATTTTTTATATAAACCTCGTGAAGTGGGTTTTTACCTTTTTTAGCATCCGAAAGAGACCCGAATGCTTCTCTTAAATCATCGATTGGTAAGTCAAACAACAAATCGAGGTTTTTATGAAGAAATTCTCGATGAGCCAGCTGACTAGAAACGCCTGTTTTCAAATGAATATGTTCAATATAGGGAAGTTGGTTTCCGTATTTATCGTAGCGCCAATAATTGGAATTACGTTCAAATAGAAGCATTTTTTTTGCTTTGTCGTTAAGATAATAGGGCCCTGTTCCGACTGGATGGTGTACAATGCTATTTCGATAATACTTATAAGCTTGTTTACTCAAAATGCCTAAACTAGGCCCAGAAAGCACATTTAAAAAATGGTTGTAAGCACCAGATAGCGTAAGCTCAAGCGTGTGGTCGTCAATAACGCGCACACCTTTTGGTTTTTTATCAAGCGGGTCTGCATTCGCCTCATAATAGTTTTTTCCACCAAGAATTAATTCAGGAAGTAT
>CAYPVA010000612.1:0-1102 GCA_964414045.1 uncultured Lishizhenia sp.
AAACTTTACCCTAACCCTGTGCAAGATGTCCTTCACATTGAAGGCCTTGCTAGTAAGGAATTTGAATTTGAAGTGCTTTCAATTGATGGGAAGTTGCTTCAGAAAGGAAAATCTCAAGGAGAAATTGCTGTGAAGGAACTGCGAAAAGGAAATTATGTGCTCAGAGTAGGGCAGCAGCAGGTTTCTTTTGTGAAGCAGTAAAACTTAATTTCGAAGCTTATTAAACCCCGCCTTGTGTGGGGTTTTTTATTATAGATTATCCATGAATTGAAATTCATTCTTTATCATAGTTAGAATTTTCATTTTTAATTTTTTCGTGTTGCTATTTGTCTTGTTTAAAAGTAAGTATCCACTAAGTATATCGAATTCAAAATGATCAAAGAGCTCATTTCCTATAACCTCTTGAATCAAGGATGAATATATCCTATATCGTTTATTTTGATGATATGATTCAATAAACGATCTATTTTTTTTTGACATTGTCCTTGAACCAACAAATCCAAAAGAAGCTAGTTTATTTTGTTCTAATATGTTTGGAATTGAAGTAGCACAGGTAAGTAATATTCTAATTACATCGCCATTATTTGTAATAATGTTGTATTTATCCACACTTTTTCTCAAGTGTTTGGGATAGAACTTTATTGCAAAAAAATTATTTTCAAACTCATCAACTTCAATTACGAAAATTTGCCTTGCATACAGTGATTTAAACGTATAAACGTAACAAGAAATATGAGGTGGTTTAAACCATTTTTGCTTTCTCTGAATAAATTTGATAGGATAGGGTTGTGATGTGATAATCACCTCACCAACAAAACGGATCGCTGGCCATTTGGGTGAATTTTATTCAGTTTACGGGCCGGCACCTTGTTGCCTTTCATTGATTCTTTTGTTAAAAGCGTTTTTTCTTCCTCTCGTGGTGGAAGTACTTGCTTTAAACTAGAATTGTGATTGGCTTTGGAACTCATGTTGTAAAATTAATGAATTTTTTATTCAGAGCAACAAACATACTTGTAATCAGACATATACAGTTCAGTAATTATACCTAACTCTTCCAAATTAAAAACAGCAAACCGCTGAAAAGGATACCGGCGCTGCGGCG
>CAYPVA010000613.1:0-1101 GCA_964414045.1 uncultured Lishizhenia sp.
CGTTAGAAATTTATGACCACTATCAGGGAGAACTCATCTATGAAAGCAATTCAGCGGATTTCGAGTCTATGGAAGCAGATGATTACGACATCGAAATTGAAGGCTACGATAAGAAAATGTTTCGCCGCATCACCATCGCCCGCCGTAGCGCAGGTATCCTTTTCAGCGGCTTGCTGTTTTTAATTTGGAAGAGTTGAATTGAAATAAAAAACCCCACATTCCTGTGGGGTTTAAGAGTGATCCCGTTTGGATTCGAACCAAAGACCTACTGCTTAGAAGGCAGTTGCTCTATCCAGCTGAGCTACGGGACCGTTATAATCAAAAAAGGGGGATGATTGCTCATCCCCCTTGTCGGGGCGGCAGGATTCGAACCTGCGACCTCCTGGTCCCAAACCAGGCGCGATGACCGGACTACGCTACGCCCCGAACTAAAGTTCGATCGGTCTAAATTTGTGGCGGTGGGAGCGGGATTCGAACCCGCGGTACAGTTACCCGTACGACAGTTTAGCAAACTGTTGGTTTCAGCCTCTCACCCATCCCACCATGTGTTCAATGAACGGATGGCAAAAGTACAAAAACATTCCGTTTTTAAAAGCTTTTTTTGGATTTTTTTTAACCTTGATAGTTAAATTCTCCATGTTCGCTTCGGATAGTCACCATTTTTGCTGGTGCCGCCTCTACCCTTCCTACTACTTGTGCAGCTATTCCAAATTGCTCCGAAACCGCTATAATTTGTGCTGCAAGTTCCTCAGGGACATAAACTTCCATGCGATGACCCATATTGAAAACCTTGTACATTTCTTGCCATGGCGTCTTGGATTCTGACTGAATCATGTGAAACAATGGCGGTGTTGAAAAAAGATTGTCTTTAATGATGTGTAGGCCCTCAATAAAGTGCAAAATTTTAGTTTGAGCGCCCCCAGAACAATGCACCATCCCGTGAATTTGGTCGTGAAATTGATCTAAGATGGCTTTAATGACTGGCGCATAGGTTCTTGTTGGAGATAAAACCAATTGCCCAGCGTCTAGTGGAGTACCTTCAACTTTGTCGGTGAGTAATTTTGATCCGCTGTAAACGAGGTCTTTTGGCAATGAACTATC
>CAYPVA010000614.1:0-1100 GCA_964414045.1 uncultured Lishizhenia sp.
TCCACTTTGACCGCTTTTTTATAATAATACATGGCGCTATCCGGCTGATTGTAAGTAAACTGAGCGAGGAATCCTAGGTGAAAATAACCATCGGCATAAGTAGAATCTACTTTGGTCATTTTGCGATACAGGCGCTGTGCGGAGGCTTCTTGCCCGAATTTTTCTTTGGCGAAAGCTAACGCATAAATAACCGCAACATTTTTGGGCTGTAGTTGATAGGCGGTCATGTATTTCTCGATACAAATTGGGTTTTCTTGATACTCGTAAAGTGCACCCAAATACAGATAGGTCAGGTAATAATCGGGGTCTTGTTGAATGGCAGTTTCATAGGATGAAATAGCCAATTTGATGTTGTTTTCTTCTCTGTAAATAGTGCCTTTCAAGATATACGCGTCTCTGTTATTTTTATCGATGCGCAATGCTTTATTGATGTATTTAAAGGCGTTGTCATAGTCATTTAAGAGTACAAGTGTGTTGGCAAGACCAATAAGTGCTGCTGTGTTTTTGGGGGCTTTTTTTACCAAATTCTGATACATCGAGAAAGCCCTGAAAATATCGTCAGCACTGCGATTGGGTTTATTGATCAGGCACTCAGCATAGAGTACCCTTGCTTCAATATTTGTGGAGTCGAGTCTGTAGGCTTTGGCGCCAAAATTTAGCGCGCGGTCAAAAGCAAGTGAATCTATTAGTTGATTGCCTTTTTGTATCAAAAGTGGCACGGAGTCTGGATGTGCTGCCAACAACTGATCTAAAGATTGTTTTTTGGCTACATTAGAATTTTTATGACCACAAGACCACAAAATGAGGCTTAGCAAACAAAGTATATGGAAAATGCGCATGACACAAAATTAAGATTTTGATTTGGATTCTATCTTGCGTAATTTTGTAACGTAAATTAAAGCCATGAAGCGTAGTATTTTTCTCCTTGTTCTTTTTGTGCTTTCTAGCACCCAACAAATCGTTGCGCAAGGTTGTTCGCAATGCAAGATGCTCGCCGAACAAGGCAGTGGTCTCGACGAAAACAGTTTTGCCAGCAACATCAATGGCGGCATCCTCTACCTGATGCTCATCCCCTACCTCATCTTGCTGTTTTTATTCCG
>CAYPVA010000615.1:0-1098 GCA_964414045.1 uncultured Lishizhenia sp.
CTCCGGGAACCGGTAAGACTCTGGTCGCCAAGGCTGTTGCTGGCGAGGCCGGAGTGCCGTTCTTCTCGATTTCGGGTTCTGACTTTGTCGAGATGTTTGTTGGCGTTGGTGCTTCGCGTGTTCGCCACCTATTCGAACAGGCAAAACAGGCCGCTCCTGCGATCATCTTCGTTGACGAGATCGACGCAGTTGGTCGTCACCGCGGTGCCGGCATCGGCGGCGGCAACGACGAACGCGAGCAGACCCTGAACCAGCTCTTGGTCGAGATGGATGGCTTCGATTCGAAGACCAACGTGATCTTGATCGCCGCAACCAACCGACCTGACATCCTCGACCCTGCGCTGTTGCCCCCCGGTCGCTTCGATCGTCAGATTGGTGTTGGCGCGCCAGACCAAAAGGGCCGCGAGCAGATCCTCAAGGTGCACGCAAAGGGCAAGCCAATCGCCGACGATGTCGACCTATCGTTGGTCGCTCGTCGCACCCCTGGCTTCACTGGTGCAGACCTCGCGAATGTTCTGAACGAGGCGGCGCTGTTGACCGCTCGACAGAACGAAAAGTTGATTACTTCTGAGACGCTCGATGAGGCAATTGACCGCGTAATCGGTGGTCCGCAAAAGAAGACCCGCTTGATGCAGGATCAGGAACGCCTGAACACCGCCTATCACGAGGCCGGTCACGCGCTCGTTGCTGCATCGCTGAACAACAGCGACCCAGTGACCAAGGTGACCATCCTTCCTCGCGGACGCGCACTTGGTTACACCATGGTGCTTCCGCTCGAAGACCGCTACTCGGTTTCGCGCAACCAGTTGCTCGACCAGATCGCATACGCGATGGGTGGCCGCGTCGCTGAAGAACTGGTCTTTGGTGACCCAACCACCGGCGCTTCCAACGACTTCGAGAAGGCGACCAACATCGCTCGCGAAATGGTCACCAAGTATGGCTTCAGCAACACCATCGGTGCCGTGTCATTCGGCAACGGCGGTGAGGTGTTCATCGGGCGCGACATGGCCCAGTCGAAGGACTACAGCGAGGCAACTGCACAGCAGATCGACCTCGAGGTTCGAGCCATCATCGAGCAGGCTCACGAAGAGGCCTATA
>CAYPVA010000616.1:0-1097 GCA_964414045.1 uncultured Lishizhenia sp.
CCTTGGCCAGTAAAATGGTGGATGTGACGATTAACGAGAAATTGGATTTAATCCATGTTCATTATGCCATTCCGCACGCTTCCGCTGCGTATTTAGCCAAGCAAATTCTGAAATATAAAGGTATTCACGTGCCCGTCATTACAACTTTGCACGGAACAGATATCACCTTGGTGGGGCGTGATCCTTCTTTCGAACCAGTAGTTACCTTCTCTATTAACGAGTCAGATGGGGTAACAGCGGTGTCTGAGAGTTTAAAGAATGACACTTACGATGAATTTGAAATATTGAGTAACATCGAAGTGATACCTAATTTCATCGATTTACAGCGTTTCCAAAAACGTCCCCACGAGCACTTTAAAAAGTCTCTTTGTCCTAATGGAGAAAAGCTTTTGATGCATACTTCGAACTTTAGAAAAGTAAAGCGTATCGAAGACATCGTGCGTGTTTTTGCCTTAGTTCGCAAGAAGATTCCATCGAAATTAGTTTTAATTGGCGATGGCCCAGAACGTTCAGGAATCGAAGCATTATGCCGAGAGTTAGAAGTACAATGCGATGTGCGTTTCTTAGGAAAGATGGATGGGATTGAAGAGGCCTTGTCATTGGCTGATTTATTTTTGCTAACCTCTGAAAAAGAGAGTTTTGGACTTGCTGCCTTAGAAGCGATGGCTTGCGAAGTACCAGTTATTTCATCGAATGCGGGTGGTATTCCAGAAGTGAATATCCACGGTGTAACGGGTTATGTGAGTGAGATAGGCGATGTGAAAGATATGGCCGCCAATGCCATCAACATGTTATCAGATCCTACATTGCATGATCAAATGAAGGCGAATGCCTTAGCTCGTGCACAGGAATTTGACATCGTTAAAATTCTGCCTTTGTACGAAAAGTATTACGAACGGATTACCTCGAAAAGCTGGAAATTCCCTAAACAGAATGATTAACCTGGCTGTTATCTGTACAATCTGCTAACAGTGTCACCATTGATTTACGCGATACCGGATCTTCAAACAAAGGTGCTATTTCTGCCAAAGGCGTCAAGATGAACTTGCGTTCCGCAATCCGCGGATGTGGGATGCTTAAATCGGATTCAGCAATGA
>CAYPVA010000617.1:0-1096 GCA_964414045.1 uncultured Lishizhenia sp.
GGTTTTTCACCAGCGCCAGCAGCCCACCATTCAGGGGTAGGGCCAAGGGGGCTTTCCGGATCTGGACCCACGCCCATGTGGCCTGCTGCTGCTGAGTCTATTACCCAAACTTTGTAGCCTGGCCCGCTCACGCCGCCGGTAAGCATCGTATAAAAAGGGTTGTTGAGCAAACCAAGGTCGTCATTGGCAATGGTCACTTGTTGGCTAGAGCTACGGCTTCCGCCTTTTGCAAATACGGTAAGTTTAATCGTGTAAGTACCTGCGTAAGGATAGGTTGCTGTAACGTTTGCGCCTTGCGCTTTGGTTCCGTTACCGAAATCCCAAACACATTGTATGTTGGGGTTATTGGCGCTGAGCTCAATGATATTGGCATTGGCAGCAGAGGGCGCCATAGTAAACTGGGCGTCTGCTGCTGTTGGAGCAGGCCCTAAGGTTGGTTCGTATTTCTGACAGGCTACAAGTGCAAGTCCGATACTGAGTATGCTAAGCAATAAAGTTTTCATGGTTTCTGACTTTATTTAGATTAATAACCAGGGTTTTGGCTCCAATTTCCGCCTGCCAAATCAATTTCAACTTGAGGAATTGGGAATAATTCGTGTTTTCCAACAACAAATCCAGGGATATATTGTGCGGCCTGTCCTGTGCGAACAAGGTCAAAAAAGCGATGACCCTCACCCGAAAGCTCGAGGCGGCGCTCTAAGTAAACTTTTTCAATACTATTTACAGAGGCACCTGGGATTCCAGCACGTTGGCGAATCATGTTCACTAATTGCGTTGCGCGAGATGCATTGCCGATCTGATAATTGGCTTCTGCAGCCATTAGTAAAACATCGGCGTAACGCAATACACGGTAGTTAACCGGGCTTGTGAGGTCGTTGTCTGGCAAACCTATTTCTCCTTGGCGCTTGATGTATTTGTTATTGTAATAACCTGTATGACCACCAGCTCCGATAGCATAAGAAATTGACGCTGGGTTTGGTTGTGCTGCGATAAATGCCTCGATATCGAGAACAGTAGCTGCGCGGCGCGGATCAATAGGTGAAAATGCCGCGTACAATTCAGGTGTAGGCAAATTATAAGAGTTGCCGTCTCCATA
>CAYPVA010000618.1:0-701 GCA_964414045.1 uncultured Lishizhenia sp.
TTGCAGTTTTAAGCCTGCCTTCTCTATTTCAAGCGCTTCGAAGAGATAAGACCGGATTTCATCTTGCTTTTCGAGAATTTCCGAAAGCTTTTTAAAGCGTAACAAACGAAAAGTTTGAGCAGTTTCTGAAGGCGCTACGAGCATTTGGTGTTGGTCTGACAATAGAGGTCCTTTAAAAAAGGAAAAACCGCAGTTGTCTTTGAAACTAAAAAGTGCAGCCACATTTTTATTATTATAGCTATAACAAGGCGCGCCCCATTTCATCGTTTCTTCTTGAAAAACAGAGAGTGCAATGCTGCGTAAAGCTTCGATTTCTTTTGAAAAAACGCGAACTGAACATGCGTCAGTTCCAAATTTGTTGCAACGACCGCAGCCGTCGCTTAAAAAAACATCGATAGATTTTGTCATTCCCATCCATCAAATTTACAAATTTGGAACGCCCGTGCAATGCTCTTGTGTATATTTGCAGCATGAAATTAAAGCAGGTCCCGCTCGATCAACTCAATGAACTCAACCCCAACACGCTCATGGAAGCATTAGGTATTACCTACCTTGAAATTGGCAACAACTTCGTGAAGGCCAGTATGCCCGTGAATGAACGCACCAAGCAACCAATGGGTTTGCTTCATGGTGGAGCCAGTGCGGCCCTTATGGAAACTGTTGGTTCTTTGGGCTCTGTTTTACTCATTGATGCCCAAACC
>CAYPVA010000618.1:711-1094 GCA_964414045.1 uncultured Lishizhenia sp.
GGGGGCTGTACGCGAGGGCACTGTGATTGCACCGGCGACCACTGTACACGCAGGACGCACCACGCACTTATGGAATCTTGAAGTCCGCGAAGCCGAAAGCGGGCGCCTTATTTCTCATGGCAAACACACCGTCATGATCCTATCTAAAGAAGACTAACATGCTCTATTATCGCTTTCCAGGAGAAGAAATCCAGTGCTTAGAAGGTAATTTTATTTCTACGGAAAGTATTGAAGGTCATGAATTTATTATATCAGACTTCAATCAAAGTATTAAATACAAATGGTCAGAAAACGCTGTTGCAAATAACGCATCCATTGCGCCTCCAATTTGCATTGATGAAGCAACTTATTTAAGTCGCGCCGACCAACTCATAAAAGACCTA
>CAYPVA010000619.1:0-821 GCA_964414045.1 uncultured Lishizhenia sp.
TTACGTCCAGGAAGCAAAACTCGGGAGTCTAAGAGTCCAGCAACACCTGCTGCTCAAGCAGCACCCACATCTGCAACCGATAAAAAATGACCTTATCCGAGTTATGTATTCGCCGCCCCGTGATGACGGTGTTGCTATCCATTGCAACCGTAATTGCCGGTACTGTCGCTTACCTCAAAATTCCAGTAGCCGCACTTCCAAGCTTTAATTCTCCAATCATCTCGGTTAGCGCCTCACTTCCGGGCGCCTCACCTGAGAATATGGCTTCATCAGTTGCGTTGCCATTAGAAAAAGAATTTTCAACCATTGATGGCATATCAGTTATAAGCTCTACCAACTTTTTGGGTAGCACCAGCATTACGCTGGAATTCAATAATGATCGCGACATTGATAAGGCAGCAGTAGATGTCCAGGCAGCTCTTTTGCGGGCGCAGAAACGCTTACCAATTGAGATGACTATTCCACCGTCATACCGAAAAGTAAATCCTGCAGATACTCCCGTTTTAATTGTGCGTTTGAGCTCTCCTTCCGTCAATCTATCGGATCTAAACGCTTATGCAGAAAATCTACTATCGCCAAATATTTCCACGATAAGCGGTGTTGCGCAAGTACTTGTCTATGGCGCAAAGAGATATGCCGTAAGAGTGCGAATTCATCCTGATGCTCTTGCAAATCGCAACCTGACCATGGATGACGTCGCAGTCGCCATCAATAAAGCAAACTCGAATAGCCCCGTTGGTATTCTGGATGGCCCTCGCCAGTCTATTACCATTGATGCGAACCCTCCGCTCGTGCGACCCGCAGAGTTCGGCAACCTCATC
>CAYPVA010000619.1:831-1092 GCA_964414045.1 uncultured Lishizhenia sp.
ACAGCTACAAAAGCAAATGCCTGAGTCAATAAAGTTGCAATTTGTAAATGACAGATCTCTATCGATTATTGAGGCGATTCATGACGTTAATTACACGCTAGCATTAACTGTCTTGCTAGTGGTGCTAGTTATCTTCCTGTTTCTTAAACACATCTCAGCAACTATCATTCCGTCGATTAGCCTACCGATATCATTAATTGGTGCATTTTTTTTGCTGTTTTTCCTCGGCTTTTGTCGAGACAATATTTCTTTTTTGGGCGT
>CAYPVA010000620.1:0-1092 GCA_964414045.1 uncultured Lishizhenia sp.
ACTACATGAGCTTTAGCTTTACCCCAGAGCCCTTGTTGCTGAATTTCTTCGGGGCAGTTCGCCATCATTTCTTCGAGGACAGCACAGGCAATGGCATCTGTTTTTTCCAAATCTTTTGGATCGCCACTTGCGCAAACCCCGCGGAAGGGTCCAAAGCCAAAGTCAAAACACATTGGCCCAAGAATATCTTGAATGTATGAAGGGTATTTAAAATCGACTTGGTTAGCAGCCATAACCTCACCACCAGCTCGCGATGACTCTAGTAAGAAAGCATTTCCGTAATCAAAAAAGTAGGTGCCTTTTTCGGTGTGCTTATTAACAGCTGCAGCATGACGACGCAAGCTTTCTTGGACAATAGTCTTGAATTTTTCAGGGTCGGTAGCCATCATGTGGTTGGCTTGTTCAAAGTCTAGGCCAGCAGGATAGTAGCCTCCGGCCCACGGGTTGTGTAAGGAAGTTTGATCCGAGCCGAGGTCGACATGCAAAGCGGCCGCATCGAATTTCTCCCAAACATCGACTACATTGCCAAGGTAAGCAATTGAAACGACTTCTTTATTTTCTTTGGCACGCTTGACTCTTGCAACCAACTGGTCTAAATCTTTGATGACTTCATCCACCCAACCTTGTTCGTGTCTGGTTTTTACTGCCTTTGGATTTACTTCAGCGGTCACTGAAATAACACCTGCAATATTGCCTGCTTTTGGCTGGGCACCTGACATACCTCCCAAGCCAGCAGTAAGAAATAATTTGCCTTTGATGTCGTCTCGGTTTTTGGCCAAGCGACGCACGGCATTTAAAACAGTGATAGTGGTGCCATGTACGATTCCTTGCGGCCCAATGTACATATAAGAACCAGCAGTCATTTGGCCGTATTGGGTAACGCCGAGTGCATTGAATTTTTCCCAGTCATCAGGTTTTGAGTAATTTGGAATCATCATGCCGTTGGTGACCACAACGCGCGGAGCGTTTTGGTGCGATGGAAATAAACCAAGCGGATGTCCGGAGTACATAACCAAGGTTTGTTCGTCGGTCATTTCGGACAAGTATTGCATAACCAAACGGTATTGAATCCAGTTCTGAAAAACAGCGCCG
>CAYPVA010000621.1:0-1091 GCA_964414045.1 uncultured Lishizhenia sp.
GCAGGTCATCAGATTGTAGAAGTTAGCTTTCCGTATCTCGACTACATGGTGCCCACCTACTATGTCCTAACCACAGCCGAGGCTTCCTCCAATTTATCGCGTTTTGATGGCGTGCACTACGGCTATCGCAGTGCAGATGCTAAAGGCGTTGAAGAAACATACGTGAAGTCGCGCAGCGAAGGTTTTGGTCCAGAGGTTCAGCGACGTATCATGACCGGCACCTTCGTGCTCTCTCATGGCTATTACGATGCCTACTATACCAAAGCGCAACAAGTGCGTCGCCTACTCAAAGACCGCACAACAGCGTTACTGCAGTCATGTGACATCCTTTTATCGCCTACCACGCCCACGACAGCCTTTGAAATGAATGCTGTCAAGGATCCAATTCAGATGTATTTGCAAGATATCTTTACGGTACATGCCAACCTGACCGGAAATCCTGCAATCAGCCTTCCTTTTGGTGTCCACAGCTCTGAGCTTCCTTACGGACTTCAACTCATGGCCAATGATTTTCAAGAAGACATGCTATTTCACGCCTCAAAAAAAATCCAAGAAGTACTATGATGAAATGGGCCTGCTTCGTTCTGTTGATTTTTGCCACTGTATTTGCACAGGGGCAAAAACCTGCACACTTAGTTCGCTCTTCTGACACCCTTGATCCTGACCCTTTTGTCAATACAGTTCAGCAAAGCTTACAGCTGTTTTATTCAGAATACGCAACAAGCACCAATAAATACGATTCTATTATTACGGCCCTCAACTATACTCCGGGTCAGATACCAACATTCCCAGATTCCATTATTTGCGCGCGTTTGGCAAAAATGAATGAGCTCACGCCTTTTCAGCTTGATTGCAATGCAGCTACTTTATCTACAATTAAGTTCTTTGCCGCACAGCGCCGTGGTTTTATTAGAGTGGCCTTGGGCAGATCCGCCCTTTATTTCGATTTGTTTGAAGAGAAACTTACCGAATACGGCTTGCCACTAGAGTTGCGTTATTTGTCAGTAATAGAAAGTGGTTTGCGACCACAAGTTAAATCTCGCGCAGGGGCACTTGGCTTGTGGCAATTTATGTACAAAACTGGTCTGTAC
>CAYPVA010000622.1:0-1089 GCA_964414045.1 uncultured Lishizhenia sp.
AGCCATCATGGAAGCCGCTGCTGCAGCCTACGGCGAAGTGATCCACTTGTAAGATCTAATTATTGATATATAGAAAAGCGCCCGATGGGCGCTTTTTTTTTGTTTTTAATCTACGATGATCAAATTAGATACATCTGCATAATTATTTCTTAGTAGCGTGTAAGTCATTTGATCGACTTGGCAATTCTCAAATTTTACTTTTTTTAATTGATAATTATCTTTAAAAAAAGTGTTTTTCAAAATGGCATCTTTAAAAATGACGTTATAAAAAGAAACGCCCTCAAAAAGACAATTTTCAATCAATCCAGCAAAAACTATTTTACTCAAATTTGATTTTTGAAAACATGTATTTCTTAGAATTGTCTGATTCAAATCACAACTCTCAAGATTTGAAAGTATAAACTCAATATCAGATAAATTACTATGGGAGAAATTACATTTTTCGATATTACACTTTTTAAAATGTGTTCCTTGAAAATCAACAGCGGTAAAATTTGTATCCAAAATATTTGCTTTTGTCCAGCTTCCTGCTGACAATATAGAATCATTGAATTTACATTTTTCGATGTTCACAGAACCCACCTCTAATTTGAATGGAACTGAAGTACTGAATGAACACATTTCAAAATTAGAACCTGAGATTTTTTGAAGAATTGAATTACTCAAAGTGAATTCTACCTCGACCCAATTTCCTCTTGATAAATCCCATTTCTGTTCTTTATTTCTTGATTCATTATCCATCGTTTTCGCCTTGCCTTTTGATTCTTTTTCCGTAAGAAAAGTCAAATCTTCTGAAATTAAATTCCCGATTTCCACACCAAATATTTTCGCTAATTTTTGAATTTGAATCAGATCAGGTAAGGATTCTCCTCTTTCCCACTTTCCAATAGCTTGCGGGCTTATTGCCATATATTCTGATAATTGAAGCTGCGTTAGATTCTTAGATTTACGCGCATTCACAATGTTTTGACCAATAGTTTTAACTGGATGCATATTCGTTTTTTTTTACAAAGGTAAGAGCACTATGGTCAGCTCAAGGCCGGCATTACACAACTTGCAGTTGTTTTCTGACTACTTCTGGTTTGATTC
>CAYPVA010000623.1:0-1089 GCA_964414045.1 uncultured Lishizhenia sp.
CAAATAACAAGATTTCTTCTTTGCAATTTTTGGTATTGAACTGTTTGAGGTCGGGTAAGGTTCTGTCTAGGCGCTGGCACAAAGACATTGCCCTGACCATTGGATATTTTTGCAAAATTGCCGGATCCGATTTTTTGGAGGTAAAAAGTTCAAAAGCTGCATTCGACTTTTCACCATTGTTCCAAAAAATACTGGCGAGGTCCTGAGCATTGGGATTTTCTTGGACTTTGTTGACAAAATATAAAGCCCATAGCCTAACTGCGCTTTGTGCTTTCTCACTAAAAAAGCGCTTGTATAGCCACGGTATCCATTTTTTTGCCGGGTTAGCCTGGGTAGCGTCGTTTAAATAATAAATTGTCCGGATGGCGAGATAAGCATATCTTTCCTTGAGAATCGGATCTTGGACGTTTTTAGCGCGGGCTAATGCTGTATAAAAAATACGCCATTGCTTTCGATTATTGGGGGCCTTTGCTTCTAAATGCCAAGGATCGCGGGAGGCAAAGCTCGAAAAGTGAGCTGTTTTTTTGGCAAAAACGAAATAAGCAAACAGCGCTTTGGCTTCCTTGCTATTACCGCGTTTGGCGCGAAGGAAACGCACCACGGCATTTTCACTTTGTGGTTCATATAATAACTCTTGTAAATCAACTTCATAGAGGAATTCTGAGAGCTCCTCTGCCGAAAATTGCTGTTTGAAAAACGCTTGCCATAAGCGCACATTTTGATCGTAATCAGGACCCAACTCTAAGTCATAGTAATGCTCACTGCGGTATAAAAAACCAGCAAGCGGGCCACTAGCATAGGGCAATGGTTCGGCAAAAATACTGAAGCGAAGATACTCCCCGAAAGGGAAGTATTCTCCACAAGCTCGCAGGTTTGTATTAATGCAGAGAACTGCGGTACAAACGAGCAAACTCAGCCGCTGAAATGCTTTTGTTATCATATATACTTTCTAAACTGAAAAAACTTAGCGTAGGACGCACACGAAAAAACACTTCATCTTGAATGATCTTGATCGCGCTTTTCAAATCGAAATAAGAAATGGTTTCTAATTTCACACGTTGGCCTTTGCGCATGTAAAATTCATCGATA
>CAYPVA010000624.1:0-1089 GCA_964414045.1 uncultured Lishizhenia sp.
CACGCAGGCCCCTTTTATGAATGCAAATAGCCCTAACTTAGAAAGCATTGATGACAAACAGTTTCACCAGCTGGGGGCGCAATTGTTGCATTCTATTGAAGTGGCTTTAGAGGCTGCTGATGATGAACTCGATTTAGATCTAGACGTTGAGCGCCAAGGCGGTAATGTCATCAATATTCGTTTTCGGGATAAAAGCGTCATTGTGGTCAATACTCAGCCGCCTTTACATGAGATTTGGGTGGCTGCAAAATCTGGCGGTTACCACTATCGTTGGGCAGGCACCCTAGCACAACCAATGTGGCTTGATACCAAAACAGGCAAGGAGTTATTGGGTGATCTTGCTGAGTTTGCTAGTGCGCAAGCAGGCAAGCCAATCAAAATCCGCCTCATTAAATCCTAGCGTCTCTAGGGGTTTAAGCAGCTCCGGTAGCTGTCAAGGTTTCAAGAACCTGAGTATCTGGCACCCCCTGAATTTGTGCTTTGCCAATTTTCTCCAAAACGACATAGCGGATTTGACCGCTTTCAGTTTTCTTGTCTACTTGCATGAGTTCAAGATAGCGCTTCCCACCAAATTTTGGAGGGGCGATTGGAAGATTCATAGACTGAATAATCTTTTTTAATCGATCAGCCTCTGCTCTGGTGATGTAGTTCAGCCGGCAAGATAAATCAGCACCTAGCACCATGCCGCAACCCACTGCTTCACCATGAAGCCATTCACCATAGCCCATGCCTGCTTCAATCGCATGACCAAATGTATGGCCAAAATTTAAAGTTGCACGAATACCGCCTTCTCTTTCATCGGCAGAAACGACTGCAGATTTAATTTCACAAGAACGTAGAACGGCATGACTCATTGCATCGGTATCACATGCAAGTAGTGGCTTTGCATTTGCCTCAATCCAATCTAAAAATTGGGCATCGGCAATTGCGCCATGCTTGACGACTTCAGCGAGTCCCGCCGAAAGTTCTCTAGCTGGCAGAGTCTTCAGGGTATTTAAGTCTGCTATCACCGCGACTGGCTGATGAAAGGCGCCGATCATATTTTTACCCAGCGGGTGATTGATGCCTGTTTTTCCCCCTACAGAGGAA
>CAYPVA010000625.1:0-824 GCA_964414045.1 uncultured Lishizhenia sp.
CCGATGTCGACACCCGAAACGGTAACGGACAAGTGCTCTACAAAATTACTCCTACCGCAGTATATGTCAATTGGGTCGCTGTAGGTTACTATGCTTTTCATGGGGACAAACTCAACACCTTTCAATTAATTATTACCAACGGCTCAGACCCCGTCATCGACGGCGGAAACGTCGCATTTTGTTACCAAAACATGGACTGGACCACCGGCGATGCATCTCAGGGAGTCAATGGTTTTGGTGGTGTTCCTGCAACCTGTGGTGCCAACAAAGGCGATGGCCTCGCCTACTTTCTTATTTCGCGCTTTGATCACGCCGGAAACGACTTCGATGGCGCTTTAGGTAACCCAGATGGGATCTCCTGGCTCGACTACAAAAGCTTTGCTTTTGACGCTTCAAACGGCGGAAACATCCCTCCTATCCCAGAAGGAATCGCTTCTTGCGACACCTTTAAAATATGTGCACTCGGAGATTCCGCTGATTTCAGCATCAACTTTTTGTCACCAGAAACAAACCAAAGTACAAGTATCACTTATTCAAATGGCGGGCTCACGAGCCTCCAACAAATTTCCAATACGCCAGGCAATACGGCAAACATTGTATTGCGCGCCGTGGGTTCGTTAGCGCTCATGGGCACCTACAACATTACCGTTACAGCTACCGACAACAACCTACCTACACCAGGTGTCACCGCACTCACATTTGTTGTGGTCATTGACACGATAGTCAATAACCTCGACTCAGCAATGCTCGTCGTTGCGAATTCCTGCGGAAGTATTGACCTCAGCGTATCAAACGGTCCTTATGACAGCTATCTATGGGACGAT
>CAYPVA010000625.1:834-1087 GCA_964414045.1 uncultured Lishizhenia sp.
GTGCCAACAAGTAGTATTAGTACCGATCAAATCTATGGAGTCACCGTCAGTAAAAATGGCTGTTACAAACATATTTCCGATACATTTGACGTGATCAATCCGCTGCCTATCAACTTACAGGGCCCTCTGGCCTTCTGCCCGCCAGACACCTCTGTTAGCTTGACCATTCCCAATGCAATTGCTTATTCAACTGTTAGTTGGGGACTCAGTAATCCGACTTTAAATGCGCAATTCACCAATAGTTTGGGTGCCG
>CAYPVA010000626.1:0-1086 GCA_964414045.1 uncultured Lishizhenia sp.
GCCACAGATCCACTTCGAACCAAACTTGACTTCACCACCTATGCCAACGGCACAAAGTGGATGGCGCTTGAGGAAAACTCTTCGGGTTGGACGGGTGTCAACTACTTGCACCTAGGCACATATGCAGGCGGATACCAAAGCACCTTGACGTTGCCCAACGATCAGACTCAGTATTCCAACTGCCAAACTTTGGCAACTTCAACGACTTACACGACGACCACCTACGACTATGAACTGATCCGCGACTCTCCATATTCGACACCAAACTTCTTTGTTAAGTGCGGTGTCTACCGGACTACCACCGCAGCTGGCTATAGCTGGGTTTACTTCGTATCGTCACTCACGGGCGGCACTACTTTGGGCACCGCGGGCACCCTGAACCTCGTGGCACAGGTATCGCCCTTCCCGACAGCAACCTCGCCAACCCAGGTGTTGATGGGCTACTCAACCAACCCAAACGCAACGGGTAGCGGTGTCGCTCTCATGACATTCACTCAGACGAGCGCCGGAACGACCACGTTTACCAGTGTTCCAACCTTCTATTCGACGACCGTCTTCAATGGCTACGTCATTTACGCCCATGCAGCAAACAATGGCGTCGTTCCAAGAACATCAGCCTGGACTCCAGCGAGCTCAGGCTCATACACCGGCACCATTTATATTTCCCCGCGTAATGATGGAACCGTAAAAGCCATAACCATGGCTGGCGACGGAAACACGAACGTATTTAAGTTGATTTCGTTCACGGGCAATGGAGTTGCCGCTGCTCCGGTAACAATCACAGGCGCTGTCCCGACATGGGGTGGCAGCATTCTGAGCGACGTTACCGCTGGATCAACAACAGTCAAGTTCGCATCGAATGATGGCACGAACGTTAAGGGCTACGAGATTGCGGCCTCGAATGCCGTATCAACGGCGGCCGGCAGCTTCAGCTCAGGAAACTTCAACACCAGCAGCATTGGCTGGGCCGGAGCGGCCACGAGTTCGGGAACCGACTTCTACGGTCGCACTGCCGCGAACCAAGTAACCCGAGTCTCATTGTCAAGCGCGCCGACAGCGCCTGCCACAGCCACAGCACCGACTGCC
>CAYPVA010000627.1:0-820 GCA_964414045.1 uncultured Lishizhenia sp.
CAATGATGTAGCGCCTTACGGCTACATCGGCAAGGGTGCAACCGGTTCATACGTGCGAACCTTGGTGGCACTCGCCGAGCGCGCCGCGAAGTAAAACCGAGATCGCCTCGGTTGGTAGTAAAGTTTTAAGCGCTATTCGCCCTACTGTTTGGAGCATATTTCGTGGCTGACCACAATTTCGATGTAGTAATTCTTGGTGGCGGAAGTGGCGGCTACGCTGCGGCCCTCCGTTCTGCTCAACTGGGCAAGTCAGTTGCCCTCATTGAGAAGGACAAGCTGGGTGGCACCTGCCTTCACCGTGGCTGCATCCCTACCAAGGCGCTGCTGCACTCGGCAGAGGTTGCTGACGTCGTTAAGGAGTCGGCTTCATACGGCATCGAATCTGCTTTCGGTTCAGTCAACATGCCTGTAGTCAACAAGTACCGCGATGGCATCATCGACCGCCTTTACAAGGGCCTTTCGGGTCTAGTTGCATCTAAGGCAATCACATTGGTCAGCGGTGAAGGCCGCATGGTTGGACCAAAGACTATTCAGGTGAACGGCGAAAACTACACCGGCACCAACGTTGTCTTGGCATCTGGCTCATACAGCCGCAGCCTGCCAGGTCTAGAGATCGGCGGTCGCGTAATCACGTCGGAGCACGCACTTCAGCTCGACTTCGTTCCAAACAAGGTAATCGTTCTCGGTGGCGGCGTTATCGGTGTCGAGTTCGCCTCTATCTGGAAGTCATTCGGCGCAGAGGTCACCATCGTTGAGGGCCTAAACCACCTGGTTCCAAACGAGGATGAGGCAGTCAGCAAGGGTCTAGAGCGAGCATTCC
>CAYPVA010000627.1:830-1086 GCA_964414045.1 uncultured Lishizhenia sp.
TCTCAGGTGTCGAGCAGCACGAAAATGGCGTTGTTGTCACTCTCGAGAACGGCGAGCGTCTCGAGGCAGAGCTGATGCTCGTTGCAGTCGGTCGTGGCCCAAACACCGCTGGCCTCGGTTACGAGGAAAACGGCATCGCCATGGATCGCGGATTTGTTCTGACCAACGAACGCCTGCAGACCTCGGTTGCCGGTGTTTACGCAGCCGGTGACATCGTACCTGGCCTTCAGCTTGCACACCGCGGCTTCCAGCAGGG
>CAYPVA010000628.1:0-256 GCA_964414045.1 uncultured Lishizhenia sp.
ACATGTTGAGAAGATTGGCTCAATAATAGGACTGGTGCCAACGGCACTTTGTCCCCCAAAAGAAACCGTTCATGCGGCAACCCTTGACGTGCTTGATTGCTGTCTTGCTCATCTATGACGTCTTCTCCCGCAAGCATCAGGGTGAAGCGTCGAGGATAACCTTGCATATTTTGAGGGTGGGCTGGTTTCTGAGTCATTTCCCTAATTTTAGGTGGCATTTGAATATTCCATCAGTTTGCCCGCGCAATTGTCTAAA
>CAYPVA010000628.1:266-1085 GCA_964414045.1 uncultured Lishizhenia sp.
AATCAAAATAACACACACAGCTAACTCCTGAATTAAAGGAAGAAATTAGAGATGTTGTAATTTTCTATCAACGGAAACTTAAAAGTCAGAAAGGACTAATCAGCATCTGTGAGTTCGAAAACCGGCAAGTAGAGGTAGAAATTGAAGGAAAAAAGAAAATTAAAACGGTAGGCTTGAAAGTTTGTCATAAATCATCTCCTTTATTTCAGGAATTTCTACTGCGGGTATTGCTCTGGGCGTAGCTTCCCTGATTGTGGTTTTATCGGTCATGAATGGCTTCCAGAAAGAGGTGCGTGATCGCATGCTTTCTGTGCTTTCACATGTGGAAATTACTGCGCCTGAGGGTTTGGCTAATTGGGAGCCTCTTGCGCAAAAGTTAACTAAAGAGCCTCATGTAGTTGGTGTCGCGCCGATGGTGAGTTCGCAAGGATTATTAACTCGCGACAACGTCATGCGCGGTGTTGCCATTCGAGGAATTTCCCCGAGCGAGGAGGGGAAGGTATCCGATCTTCCAAAACAATTTGTTGCTGGAAACATCAATGATCTTCAGCCTGGAGGCTTTGGGGTAGCTCTTGGTGCGCAACTGGCAAATATGGTTGGCGCACGCATAGGAGACCGAGTCAATTTAATTGTGCCTGAGAGTGATTTAACTCCAGCGGGCGCTATGCCAAGAATGCGTACTCTTCAAGTGGTAGGTATTGTTGATAGTGGTCATTATGAATATGACAGCTCACTAGCGATCATGCACTGGAAAGATGCTGCCGCCTTATTACGTTTGCACGATCCATCAGGTTTACGTATCAAGGTAGATGATATGCA
>CAYPVA010000629.1:0-1084 GCA_964414045.1 uncultured Lishizhenia sp.
GAAATGGGCAATCAAGTGATTTGCGTAGACAACAACCAACAAAAGGTTGCGCAAATGCAGGCCGGGATTATCCCAATTTACGAACCCGAACTAGATGTGCTGTTTGAGCGCAATATCAAAGCAGGGCGTTTGCATTTCACCACAGACCTCGCTGCTGGCATTGCACAAGCTGAAATTATTTTCTTGGCCCTACCAACACCTCCGGGTGCTGATGGCGCTGCCGACTTATCTTTTGTGTTGGGTGTAGCCGAAGAACTTGGCAAGCTCATCACTGACTACAAAGTTGTGGTAGACAAAAGTACTGTGCCGGTAGGCACCGCAGACAAAGTACAGGCAGCCATTGCTAAAAACGCACGCACCGAATTTGCGGTGGTGTCTAACCCAGAATTTTTGCGCGAAGGCTTTGCGGTCTCTGACTTCATGAAGCCTGACCGCGTAGTGATTGGCTGCTCAGACAGCCGTGCAGCAGACATCATGGAGGCGCTCTACAAACCGTTTGTGCGCCAAGGCAACCCCATTTATATCATGGACGAAAAGTCTGCGGAGCTAACAAAATATGCAGCCAACGCCTTTTTGGCCACCAAAATTACCTTCATGAATGAAATTGCCAATTTCTGCGAGTTGGTGGGTGCAGATGTTGATCAAGTACGTATAGGCATTGGCGCCGACGCCCGCATTGGCAAGCGCTTTTTGTTCCCGGGTATTGGCTACGGCGGTTCTTGCTTCCCGAAAGACGTGCAGGCCTTGGCTCAATCTGGCAAAGAGCAGCACTATGACTTCAAGATCTTGCAGGCTGTCATGGAAGTCAATGAAAATCAAAAAACAATTTTACTGCCGCGCATCAAAAATTATTTCAGGGGCAACTTGCAGGGCAAGCGCATTGCCGTTTGGGGCCTGGCCTTTAAACCAGACACCGACGACATCCGCGAAGCACCAGCTTTGGCACTCATTGACGCGCTCTTGGCCGAAGGGGCCCACATTTGCGTCTATGACCCAGAGGCAATGCCGAATGTGAAGCAATTAGTTGGCGACAAAATTAGCTATGCGCCAGATGAGTACGCTGCCGCAAAAGATGCCGACGCAC
>CAYPVA010000630.1:0-1083 GCA_964414045.1 uncultured Lishizhenia sp.
TACACTACATACCAACACAAAGTAGGGTCAGATAAGGGAATTGCCTGATTTTGTTGGTTTAGAGTAGTGGTATTGGCCATAGGGTCAATTAAGTGCTTAGCACTGCAAAATTAGTCATTTTCGCTTATTTTACCCTATTTTTTCAAAATTAATGCAAGATGAACAGAACAAGTAAGCCCTTGAGGTGTATGTTGTTGGCAAAAATCCTTTTCTTTGCACTATGAAAGGTATTCAGATGGTCGATCTTTCGGCCCAATATGCTAAAATCAAGCCGGCCATAGACAGCGCCATAGCAGAAGTGCTGGACAGTGCAGTGTTTATTGGCGGGCAAAAAGTAGAAAACTTTGCTGCAGAATTGGGGGCCTATTTAGGTGCGGCGCATGTCATTCCTTGCGCCAACGGCACGGACGCCTTGCAAATTGCGCTCATGGCACTTGGCCTGAAGCCTGGTGATGAAGTCATTACCCCAAGCTTTACCTACATTGCCACCACAGAAGTCATTGCGCTTTTGGGCCTCACACCTGTGTTTGTTGAAGTTGACCCTCAAACCTACTGCATTAGCCCTGCTGCCATTGAAGCGGCAATCACGCCGCGCACCAAAGCCATTGTGCCAGTGCACCTTTATGGCCAAGCGGCCAACATGAATGCCATCATGGAGCTTGCTGCCAAGCATCAACTTTATATAGTAGAAGACAACGCCCAAGCCATTGGCTCAGACTACCACCTTTCTAGCGGCCAGCGCGTCAAGACCGGCACCATTGGCCACATTGGCTGCACCTCGTTTTTCCCAAGTAAAAACTTGGGTTGCTATGGCGATGGTGGCGCGCTCTACACCCAAGATGCCGAGCTGGCTCAAAAAATAAAGATGATCGCCAACCACGGCCAGAAAGTCAAGTATGTGCACGAAGTAGTGGGCTGCAACTCTCGGCTAGACAGCCTGCAAGCTGCAATTTTGAGTGTAAAGCTGCGCCAACTAGACAACTATATCGATGCACGCCGCGCCGTAGCCGAAGCCTACGACGCTGCTTTTGCACAAATACCAGCGCTAACCATTCCTTTTCGGGCCCCAGACTCCAAGCATGT
>CAYPVA010000631.1:0-1082 GCA_964414045.1 uncultured Lishizhenia sp.
ATTCACAGGCAAATCACGGGTATTGAAGGCCCCTACGGGCAATAAATTGAATTGTAAAGGTTGGGTTCAAGAGGCGGCCTATCGGATGTTGCACAACAACTTGGATCCCGATGTGGCTGAACGTCCCGAGGATTTGATTGTATACGGGGGATTGGGCAAGGCTGCGAGAAACTGGCCTGCGTTTGATGACATTTGTCGGGCGTTGTTGGATCTCAACGATGATGAAACGTTGATGGTTCAAAGTGGAAAGCCGGTGGCGATATTGCCCACGCACTCTCAGTTGGTGCCGAATTGGGCCAATTGGGATCATTTTCGTGAGTTGGAAGCCAAGGGGTTGATGATGTACGGACAGATGACGGCGGGCAGTTGGATTTACATCGGTTCACAGGGGATTGTGCAGGGGACATACGAGACGTACGCCGAATGTGCCAACCAGCATTTTGGGGGTACGTTGAAAGGCACGTTGAATGTGACGGCGGGTTTGGGCGGTATGGGCGGTGCTCAGCCGTTGGCCATTACCATGAATGAGGGGGTTGCATTGGTGGCGGAGGTAGAGGAATGGCGTATCCGCAAGCGTTTGGAAACCCGTTACTTGGATGTGATGGCTC
The DNA here is from genome assembly GCA_964414045.1 of uncultured Lishizhenia sp. GTDB lineage: Bacteria > Bacteroidota > Bacteroidia > Flavobacteriales_D > Crocinitomicaceae > UBA952. The sequence continues at coordinate 609 of CAYPVA010000631.1, forward strand.
GCGACATTGATCAGGGTATCGACATGGCTTTGGCCGCGAAAGAACGCGGAGATGCGGTGAGTATTGGGGTGTTGTGCAATGCGGTGGAATTGTTGGCGCGATTGATTGCGCGTGGGGTGGTGCCGGATACACTGACCGACCAAACCAGTGCGCATGACCCGTTGATTGGGTATTATCCTACCGATATGGATGTAGAGGCGGCCGATAAGTTGCGCAAAACCAACCCAGAGAAATATACAGAGTTGAGCTATCAGACCATGGTGAAGCACGTGGAGTTGATGTTGGAGCTCCAGAAAATGGGCAGTATTACGTTCGACTATGGCAACAATTTGCGGGGTCGGGCTTTGGAAAAAGGATTGAAGAATGCGTTTGATTTCCCGGGATTTGTTCCGGCCTATATTCGTCCGTTGTTCTGTCAGGGCAAAGGTCCTTTCCGATGGGTGGCATTGAGTGGCGATCCGGAGGATATTCGTG
>CAYPVA010000632.1:0-541 GCA_964414045.1 uncultured Lishizhenia sp.
GCCGGTCATCTGGCGGGCGGCCAGCAGCATGGCGCCAAAGCTCAGCCCTGCTGCAGTCGGGAGCACGTAGATGCGGCGCTGCCCGAGTGTCACCGTATTGTGATCCCAAACCCCCCAATTGCCATCAAAATGCGCCTGATTCGGATAGGACTCCAAACCTTTGTAGGTTTCTATGCCTATTGCCTTGGTAAAACTTTGAAAATTCATGGAACCTTCCTTAGCGCCATGATAAAACGAAGTTGTGTAGCCCTCTCTCTTCAGTATTTGAGGTAAACTATTTACTTGATTGCCGCAATAGGGTGACAAAATATAGGATTCTGGCAGCCAAGAAGGCATACCGGCTAAAATCGCAGGAACTGCATCCATGGAAGTGCGCCCGTTGGCAATAGCATACTCAAAGAAAAGGCTTTTATCGAGTAAGGAATCTAAAAATGGCGTAAAGGATTGCGGTGCACTTGGCCCCACATAATTACTTCCAAAACTTTCCAAAACAAGAATTACAACATTTGTTGCCTTAGGCAAGACATGTGTCACACTTTTC
>CAYPVA010000632.1:551-1082 GCA_964414045.1 uncultured Lishizhenia sp.
GGTGAAATCTCAGCAATTTGGATTGACCTGAGTCACTGGTTTTAAGCACCGTAAATGCAGTGTTGAGTACGACAGGCGCTTGTTCAAGAGAACTCAAGGCCGTTGCGTCGATGATTCCGATTGGCCGCAACTGTACCCCTCCTCTGGCTAATATGACCACTAAAATGAACAGCGAAAAAAACCAAAACCAAATTCGTTTGGTTAGTTGGCGTTCTGAAAAATCATTTCGTACAAGAAAAATGAGTCGACAAATTGGTATCAATAAACATAGAAACAAGAGGGGTAGCCACCAAAATTCAGCAAGAAACTCTCCGGCCAGCGAACTTGTTTCGGTTCCTGTCAGAATGTGCATAAAATAGCTAAATCCAGATCTTTTTTGTGTGTAGGAATAATAAGCGACATCCCAAGAATTAAGCACCAGCACAAACAGACATACCAATAACAAGTACAACTTTGAGCACCAAAGAAAGACACTGCACCAAGTTGCATTGAACTTAGAAATGAGCGGATTATACAAAAGAAATAACGGTA
>CAYPVA010000633.1:0-1081 GCA_964414045.1 uncultured Lishizhenia sp.
AGACCGTTGACGCTTTGCGGAGTGAATCCGATGTGCCCCATAACCGGAATGCCGGCCTCGACGATTCGAGCGATCTGGGTTGCACTGCGCACGCCACCCTCGAGCTTAACCGCGGCACATCCGCTGAATTTAGCCATCTTTAGCGCGGTCTCGAGCGCCTGGTCTGGGCCTTGTTCGTATGACCCAAATGGCATGTCGATCACGGTCAGTGCGCGGCTGGTCGCGCCTGCGACAGCACGTCCCAGTGAAATCAATTCGTCGACGGTGATAGGCAGCGTGGTGTCGTAGCCAAGAGCGTTATCGGCAGCCGAATCGCCAACCAGCAGCACCTCGATCCCGGCCTCGTCAAAGATGCCGGCGGTTAGGGCGTCGTAGCTTGTTAGGCACGAGAACTTTTTTCCTGCGATTTTGAAATCGCGCAGGTGTGAGATGCGAACCTTCTTCGGTTCAAGGCTCATGGTTAGGCGCGCTTCCAGGAATCGACTTCAATTTCGACGAGCATCGCCGGGTTGATGAACTGGATGCCCGCGAGCATGGTCGCAGCTGGGCGAATCTCGCCGAAGATCTCGCCGTGAGCCTTGCCAACGGCGTCCATGTCTTCTGCGTTTGCCAGGTAGACACGAGTGCGCACAACGTCGGCCAGCGTGTGGTCTGCTTGGGCAAGAGCCGAGGCGATTACATTTTCGAGCGCAACCTTGGTCTGACCGTATGCGTCGCCCTCATGCTGGAGTTTGCCATCGACGGTCGCGGTGCTGCCTGAAACGTGCACGTATTCACCTGCAACTGTCGCACGCTTCGCCGCGTTGCCGGTATGCCGTAATTCTCCCATGGTCCACCCGATGAAATTAGGCGATCTGCAGCCATGATATTTCCTGTTCTTTAGGCGCACGGTGGCGCGGTTGCGATGGGTTGAAGATTTGTTTTAGCGGAACTTATTGGTGATCGGCATGCGGCGGTCTCGGCCGAAGGCCATAGAGGTAATCTTTGGACCGATAGCTCCTTGACGACGCTTCCATTCTGCTATGGAAACCAGGCGAATGATTTTGTCGACGACTTCTGGATCATGGCCGAGAGCGATTAC
>CAYPVA010000634.1:0-1079 GCA_964414045.1 uncultured Lishizhenia sp.
CGCAGAGGTAGCTGCTGGTCAGTGGGAATTCCAAATGTTTGCCAAAGGTGCAAAACAAGCGGGTGACGAAATCTGGTTAGGTCGTTATTTATTGGAACGTTTAGGAGAGAAATATGGTGTTGCCATTAACTGGCACTGTAAGCCTTTAGGCGAGTTGGATTGGAATGGTTCAGGCATGCACGCCAACTTCTCAAATACAACTTTACGTACAGCTGGAAATAAAGAAGCTTATGATAAAATTTGTCAATCGTTTGCTCCATTTGTGAAAGAACACATTGAAGTTTACGGTGCTGACAACCATATGCGTTTAACAGGTAAACATGAAACAGCTTCGATTCATGATTTCTCTTATGGTATCTCAGATCGTGGTGCTTCAATTCGTATTCCAATCGCAGCTGTTGAAAAAGGATGGAAAGGTTGGTTAGAAGATCGTCGTCCAAATTCAGCAGCAGATCCATATAAAGTAGCTGCGCGTATCATCAAGACGGTGAAAACAGCGAAACTTTAATACGTTTTTATCTTGCATTTATATACTTTATGATTAAAAATGGCGGGTTTTCCCGCCATTTTTGTTTTATTTTGTATCCTCAATCGCAGGCATGAAGAAAGTTGCTTTTTATACATTAGGTTGTAAGTTGAATTTTGCGGAGTCAAGTTCCATTGCTCGTTCTTTAGAGCCTTTGGATTTTGTTCGTGCGGAATTTCAAGATTCTCCCGACTTGTTCGTGATCAATACCTGCAGCGTTACCGAACAGGCTGATAAAAAGTGTAAAAAAGTTGTTCGTGAGGCAAAAAAAATCAATCCAGATGCGGCTGTTGTGGTTATCGGTTGTTATGCACAATTGAAGCCGGAAGAGATAGCAGCCATTCCGGGAGTTGATTTGGTTTTAGGGGCAAATGAAAAGTTTCAAATTCCTGATTTGATCCCTCCTTACTTGTCGCGTGAATCATCTGATTTGCCCAAACTCATCGCTTCAGAGATCCGGTATGATTTAGATTATCATGCATCTTACAGCGTGAATGATCGAACGCGGACTTTTTTAAAGGTGCAAGACGGTTGCGATTACCCTTGCTCCTAT
>CAYPVA010000635.1:0-1079 GCA_964414045.1 uncultured Lishizhenia sp.
GGCGAACAAAGCGTAGAAATGATGTCTCTGTATGGGTATTGTTGCCCAAAACTAGAGAACAGTTGCAGGCAAAAAAACAGGCTAAGCGCCAGCCGCATGGCGACGACAAATTTTGTAAATAAAATCTTCGACGATTTCAGATTCGGTATCCCAGTTGAAGGTTACGGCTAATTCGGCTAGCATGTTTCTAGCGGCATCCATTGAGGCGAGTTGATCAAGTTGCTTAATGCTCGTTGAAAAGTCATCAGAAGAGCCGTCAAAGAGCTCGTTGATGAACTGAAGTTTTTCGTTGAGTGTAAAGGCGCCTATCAGACTTTCCAAAGGGAAAACACTACGGCTATCGCGGATATTTGCTTCCATCTCTGCCATCCAGATCGGTTGGTCGCCAGAAAAATGTGTTTCCCAGTTGCCGTCAGCCTCTTCGACCGCGGTTTCTTCATTCACACTTTCATGGCTTGCGTGTACAGGCTCTTGTTTTTCTTCTTCTACTACTAGGATTTCTTCCTCTAATTCTTCTTCATTGAGCGCTTCATTTGCTTGTTGCTCGGGTAGGTCTTTGAGGTCGTCAGCTTCTTCTTTTTCTAATTCGAAATAAGTTGTCTCTGTATTTATTTGTGGTTCTTCATGAACTTGCCCTTCCTCGGCCTCTAATATTTCTTCTTCCTCTTCTACACTTTGCTCTTCTTCGAATGCTTGCTCCTCTTCAAAGAAAATTTGTTCTGCTGGCACATTTTCCTCTTCTACTTCTTCACCATTGGCAAAAGTAACTTCAAATTCAGGTTCAGGAGTTGGCTCGTCAATGGCGCCAAAGAGGTCAATTGGTGTTTCTATTTCTGGTTGTCGGATACTAGCCGAAACAATAGGTTCTTTGACACCCAAAACATTGGTTTCATAGATTTTGTAGCGCAATATCACCATTCGCTCATATAGCTCCTTGGCATCTTCTACTAATAATTCCATATCTTCAGGGCTGAGGGCGCCAGATTCTAGTTTATCGACACCAGTTTGTAGGTGTCCAAGAATTGTTTTGATCATTAGAGAAGGACTTTTTTCAGACATTGCTTATAACTTATTAATTT
>CAYPVA010000636.1:0-1078 GCA_964414045.1 uncultured Lishizhenia sp.
AGGGTCTTTTTCAGAGCAGTCGGCGAGTTTTCCTGGCAAGCCCGAGCCTGTAAGCACGTTTTTGCGCTGAACCATTTCGCGAGCTTTGCGGGCAGCATGACGTGCCCTTGCGGCAAGGATCACTTTTTCAACAATTAACTTGGCTTCAGAGGGGTGTTCTTCTAGGTAAGCAGAAAGCATTTCTGACACGGCCTGACTCACAGGAGCGGTTACCTCGCGGTTACCTAATTTAGTTTTGGTCTGGCCTTCAAACTGTGGTTCTTGTACTTTAACCGAGACAACCGCAGTGAGCCCTTCTCGGAAGTCGTCGCCGTCAATTTGGATGTTTTCTGTATAGGACGTATTGTAAGTCAAAGCGACTTCTACAGGAATACCTTCGCGCTCCCCTTCGAAGTAAATGACATCGGTAATGAGTGCTTCGCGATTGCGATCGAGGTAAGACGCAAATTCTTTTAAGCCTCCTTCTGAATGGTAGGTTGTGGTCGGGTGCGTGTTGTTGTCATCGAGGATGCGCTTGTCTGTTAGCGTGATTGTAATGCCTTTGTTCAAGAAGGCAAGTTCGCGCATGCGTGCAGCAAGTGTGTCAAAGTTGTATTCTGTAGACTCGAAAATCGTGTGGTCGGGCTTGAATGTCTGGATAGTACCCGTTTTGTCTGAGGTGCCGATTTCGCGCACTGCATAAAGCGGCTTGCCTATTGCGTACTCTTGCTCTAGGATTTTACCTTCGCGGTGGACTTCTGTGCGCATGGGAATGGGAAGCGCGGTCACACAAGATCCGCCAACCCCGTGTAAACCACCGGAGACTTTATAGGTGTCTTTATCGAATTTACCACCAGCATGCAATACCGTCATGACTACCTCTAGCGCAGACTTCTTTTCTTTGGTGTGCATGGCCGTTGGGATCCCGCGACCGTTGTCGGTGACGGTAATCGAGTTATCTTCGTTGATTAAGACATTGATATGGTTACAATAGCCAGCTAAGGCTTCATCGATGGAGTTATCTACTACTTCGTAAACGAGGTGATGCAAACCTTTTACACCGACGTCTCCGATGTACATTGCAGGGCGTTTTCTTACT
>CAYPVA010000637.1:0-1071 GCA_964414045.1 uncultured Lishizhenia sp.
AAGTCCATAACGACGAAGGTCTTCTATGTCAAATAAACCTTCATTTACTAATGCCCGCAAGGCAGGTTTAGCGATTTTTAAATTCAAGATTTCCTGGGCAAGCTTTTTTATTTCCTTTTCGTAATGAAGACGGGTATTTTCATCAGTTTGAATGTTACATTTATTCATAACAAAAAATGTTTAGTGTTGAATCAATTGTAGCACCTCCTTTGCTTGATTGATATGACGTGTCTCATGTGTCACAATAATATCAAATGCTGTGGCAAGCTTATAAACGATTACTTTGCTTGCTGGCGAATGAATGACCGCGTTCCTAGATAATAGGTCAGCTGCATTTTCAAAGGCCTTTTTTAACTTTTCTTGATGTGCAACAAATCGCTCAATAATATCAGCCGAAACAACACTTTGTTGGGGTTCCCAAATAGGGAAAGTTTTCATTTTTTTAACTCTATTTGGTTCAACGGAGTTCAGGACAAATTTTCCGAAAAAGCCCACAATAAAAGAGAATTTGGCATGAAAAGGGGCCTGGTACGTTTTGTTGTGCAACTCAGTTAATATCGGAAAATAACTTTCGTTAATGACAAGCAAATGGGCTAAATTCTGTGCAATACTCCAAGTACTTGAATTAGGTTGAAGATTGAGCTGCTCCTCGTTTAAATTTGAAAATAATTCTTGGACCAAATGTGTATTTTGATCGATTATTTCCTTCCAATTTAAATGTTCCATTTTAAATATTTAATAATTCTTTCCTTTCTCTTGCAAGAGCTCAAAGGCTTCATTCCAAGTAGGAATTGTATCAGATTCATAACCAAAGGTTCTGCCTGTTGCGATGCGATGAAACGCTTTCATGGCCTTTAAATGAACGCCAGAACGCATGAAGTCGAGCATGGCATCACGGCTTTCCCAAGCAGTCAGGGTGCATTGAAAACCTTTAATGCGTTGAACTTCACAAAATTGAATGCCATTGGCTTTTCGGGCTTGCTCAAAAGAAGGGATGGCCAAACGCCAAAATCTGAAAAAACTAAAAAGTCCTTTTGGCTTGAGACCAGTGATGGAGATGTAGTACATGGG
>CAYPVA010000638.1:0-1070 GCA_964414045.1 uncultured Lishizhenia sp.
CGTTAGCATTATAGACCGTTGGGGTAAAATCGTTTTTGAAACCAAAGACCCAGCCCAGGGTTGGGACGGCATTATCAGCAGTTCTGGCCTTCCCGCTACCAACGATGTTTTTCAGTACCGCATCGAAATCATCCTTAACAAAACAGACGCTATCGTAAAGCAAGGATACGTTACCCTTATTCGATGAAACCAAACCGCATTCTTGTTATACAAACGGCTTTTCTTGGCGATGTCATTCTGGCCTCACCCGTTTGGGAAAACCTACATACCGCCTATCCGCAGGCGCAAATTGATGTAGTAGTGAAGAAAGGAAATGAAAGTTTGCTTCATGGACATCCGTTCCTGCATCAAGTTTTTATTTTCGATAAAAGTCAAAAAGTAAGAAACCTCTGGGTTTTGGGTAAAACCTTGCGCACTAAGCAATACGACCTCGTCATCAATCTGCAAAGATTTGCCAGTTCTGGTATTTTAACAATTTTGGCAAAAGGCAAAGAAAGTCGTGGGTTTGAAAAGAATCCGTTGTCTGTATTTTTTTCCAAGCGCTTCCAGCACGAAATGAAGCCTAATTGGCATGAGGTAGACCGAAACCTAAGTCTGATAACTGATTTTGTTTCCGCTACCAACCGTAGGCCTCAATTGTATCCGAGTACAGAAGATGTTAATGTCATTCAACATTTTCAGGACGATCCTTATTACTGTTTGGCTCCAACCAGTGTTTGGTTTACCAAGCAAGCACCAAAAAAGATTTGGCTTGAATTAATAAGAAAGCTACAAAAACCAAATCGACGTATCTATTTGTTGGGCGCCCCTAATGATATCCCCTACCTCGATCAACTTCAAAAAGAAGCAGCGGACCTAAATTTGATCAACCTAGCCGGCAAACTCAGCCTGCTGCAATCGGCCGCACTTATGGCTGGTGCACAGCACAATTATGTCAACGATTCTGGGCCCCTGCATTTGGCCTCAGCAACCAATGCGCCTGTAACTGCCTTTTTCTGCTCCACGGTTCCTGAGTTTGGATTTGGACCACTCTCGGAAAATGCCACCATAATTGAGGTAAAAGACTTAGA
>CAYPVA010000639.1:0-1066 GCA_964414045.1 uncultured Lishizhenia sp.
CGGCTTGCGTTACAATCAGTACTGGGCTGTCTGATTTTTTGGCCAGTTCATAGCGCTTGCGCTGTTCTGCCGTGAGTACTGAAGCATAGTTTTGACATTCGCCGGTGGCCGCAATGATGTGGTCTGCAGGAACTGTTATACTGACTTCGTAGTCACCGAAAGGCAAGGTGAATTCTCCGCGGCCTAAAAACTGTTTGTTTTGCCAACCAGTGACGTCGTTGTAGACACACATGCGTGGGAAAAACTGCGCAATTGTGTAAAGGTAGTTTTGGTCTGTTTCAAAATATTCGTAGCCAGAGCGACCGCCCACTTGCATACGGTCATTGATGTTGTACCACCACTTAATTTGAAATGAGATATTTTGACCTGGCATGAGTGGTTTGGCTAGGTCTATGCGCATCATTGTTTTATTGATGAAATAACTCATGGGTTGACCACTCATGTTGGTAATCTTTTCAATTTTGAAGCCGCCATCATAATAGAAATCGCGCTTGTGTAGGTCTGCGACACTTTTGAAGTTTTCCATCTTTTCAACTTCTATGACTTTTGAATCGGAGTCGAGGTTGTAAATATTTTGGTCAAGTTGCAACCAAAGATAGGCGAGCGGGTCTGGGGAGTTATTGGTGTAGGTAATCGTTTCGGTACCGTCTAGGCGTTGTTTGTTGTCATCTAATACCAATGTCATTTTGTAGTCAGCTTTTTGCTGATAATAGGCATGGCCCGGAGCGCCAGAAGCTGCGCGGTAGCTATTAGCTGTCGGCAATAATTGGTCTAGCTGGGCAAATTTGGTTTGTGCTACCATCGCACCACTTGCAAGGGTTAAGAACGCAAGAACTATTTTTTTCATGGTTTCAGGGTAAAATATTTTTGTTGATCCGAGCGCAAAAAGGTGAGTGTCTCCTTTTGATTTCTGTAGGTGAAGGTAAGTTTGTTTTGCTGTGACGGGAATTGTTCCATGAGCGCAGCAAATTTAATTGTCACAGGATTGTAAAAGGCACGTGCCGAAGCAGAGATGTAACATTCTATGGTTCCGTTGAGTTGTGTGACAATACCTTCGAGCGTAAAT
>CAYPVA010000640.1:0-1064 GCA_964414045.1 uncultured Lishizhenia sp.
TTAAACGTTTTCTCTAGTTCTAATTTCAGCTCATCGATCATATTTCAAATGTATCATTTATGTATCATATTGGAAAATGATAATTAAGAAATTTGATACAATGAAAATCCTTTACTTATTTTTAATAATCTCTGTGGAGTACTTGGTGTTTGCCCAACAAGACCGAAAAGTTTTAGCTACGTCTGGTCGCGTAGCAAAAAATTTGAACCAATCTTTATTTCAAACCAAGAGAATTGAATATACGCTCGGTGAACCCCTAACCTTGACAACGTTATCCAATGGTAAACGCATTAACAGTGGTTTTATTCAGCCAGATTCTAACTTGCCGATTTTAAATCCTAGCGTTAGCGCAACTAATACTGCAGCGCTTAACGCCATTATATTTCCCAACCCAACCGATCATTACCTGAGTATTCAAACCAATTTTACCCCCGACAATCATTTTGATATACAGCTTATTAATTTGAATGGGAAGTTACTATATATATATCAAATGAATTCAAATCAGCTGCGCATCAGCAACCTCTCATTACCAAGTGGCCTTTACTTTCTAAATTTTTATGATTCCTATGGTAAGTTTTTACTTCAAAAAGAGCTCATCATTTTTTAAATATCGCAAATGAAAAATAGCAACTTACTCTTCTTTTTATTTTTTATTTCTTCGGTTGCATTTGCACAAGCACCAGAAGGTATTAATTATCAGGCTGTCATTAGAAATCTAAACGGAACTTTAGTTACAGGGACAAATATTGCCTTGAGAATTCAAATTAAACAAAGTACAACGTCAGGTTTAATTGTTTTTCAAGAAAGACATACCGTACAAACTTCACAACAAGGATTAATCAATTTAGTAATCGGAGACGGAACTGTAATTAGCGGTAATTTCTCAACAATCAATTGGGGCAACGGACCCTATTTTATTGCGCTTGGTGTAGATTTTTCTGCAGGAACAAATTACCTTGATTACGGCATACAACAAATGATGAGCGTACCATACGCACTTTTCGCAAAAACCTCTGGTACTGAACTCAACCAATGGCAATACGGCATCGGAATTCCCGTAA
>CAYPVA010000641.1:0-1064 GCA_964414045.1 uncultured Lishizhenia sp.
TAAATTCATCAATCAAGCCTACATAGAAAGGGAATAATGTATTGATTGGTTGATTAATGATTAGTTGATTAGGGGAATTGTAAGTAAGGGCCTCTGGTGAGGCTAAATTTATTTGAATAGTAGTCGTATAATTTTGAGATACGCATCCGGTTATTGGATTTTTGACATTTACTTGAAAATTATAGGATCCTACTTGCCCAAAAGGGACATTAACCAATAGATTATTCGCTCCCATAGAAGCATTACTGATGGGAGTAAATCCATTCATGTAATTTACAGCAGGTAGTGGAATTGCAGACACTGAAAATTGTGAAGGATTGTTCGTCGCTGTGGTATATGGTATGTTAAATGACCGGCTGTTAGATGTAATTGCAGGTGGTGTTCCAAGAGTAATTGATGGTAACGGATTAATTATTACGGTTATTTGATTGCTGCTCGAGCTTATAACACCATTTATAGTAGATTTTGCGGTGTAGTTACCCGCTGTGTTTACAGTGATACTTTGGCCTATATCTGAAAGTAGATTTCCATCTTTATACCAGGTAATATCTCCGGATAGATTTGATGTTAAAGTAGTTGAACTGCCAGCACAAATCTCTTCCTTTCCTTGATTTTGCCAAACCTCAAATGTTAAGGATCCATTATTATCACGGTAATTAGATTCCGAAAAACTATATTTAGAGCCAACAGTCCATAATCCAATATAATATTCATAAGAATGATTGCTGGAGTATCCTACAGGGAAATTTGGTGTGGGTGGGCAGTTATTAAAAAACTTCCAGGTGGGTTCGGTGCAATTTGAATTTAAAATAGGCGTATCTGAACCAATTGAATTGTTAATATTGGTACTAATATAGGCTGGGTCCATATATGCCACAGAATTAGAACTTGTCCCATAGGTGCCGGTAACAATTAATTTGTAATAATAGGTTGAATTAGTAGCACTCGTAATAGTATTAGCAGTTCCGAAACCATTACTCATATTTTTCGTATCTGCTCCCAATTTGCGCCAAACTGAACTTTCAGAATTACCTGAAATCATAGGTGCTGGACTCACCGATTGG
>CAYPVA010000642.1:0-1063 GCA_964414045.1 uncultured Lishizhenia sp.
ACCAAACACCAAATTGATCACCTCATCGAGCAAATTGAGGCACGCAGACAAGTGCAAGAACGCATTTTAGTGACCACCCTCACCAAGCGCATGGCCGAAGAACTTCAAAAATACCTCGACCGCTTGGGCATACCTTGCCGCTACATCCACTCTGAAATTGACACCATCGAGCGCGTCGAAATCTTACGCCAACTGAGGCTAGGTGTTTTCGATGTCCTGATCGGCGTTAACTTGCTGCGCGAAGGCCTCGATCTACCCGAAGTTTCTTTGGTAGCCATCCTAGACGCCGACAAAGAAGGTTTCTTGCGCAATGAACGCTCTTTGGTACAGACAGTAGGGCGCGCCGCCCGAAACGTCAACGGAAAGGTGCTCATGTATGCCGATAAAATCACGCCATCGATGCAGCGCACCATCGACGAAACGGCGCGCCGCCGCCTGACGCAAGAAGCCTACAACAAAGCACACAATCAGGTGCCGCAGGCCCTCAATAAATCCAAAGACAAAATTCTGGAGTCCACGAAAGTGGCAGATGGCGACCAAACCACGCGTCAGGTCAAAAACCTGCAAAAAGAACAACAGCAAAGTGCTGCACCAGTAGCTTCCATGAACCCCGAAGAGCGCGACAAAGAGATCAAAGCGCTCAAAAAACAAATGGAGCGCGCTGCCAAAGACCTCGATTTCATCGAAGCAGCCCGCATCCGAGACCTCATCAAAGCAATCGAAAAATCCTAAAATATGTCGAACAATTCCGCACTCAAACAATTTAGAATCATGGCCATCGCCGAAGGTTTTTCATGGCTAGGCCTATTGGTTACCATGGCCCTCAAATATGGCTATGACATGCCCGAACCCAACAAATGGGTTGGCTACATCCACGGCTTTTTGTTTTTAATTTATTGCTTTTATATCGCCTATTTCCTCTTCGAAGAGAAATGGCCTTTTGTCAAATGTTTCATTTTGTTTTTGACGGCTTTCTTGCCCTTCGGTACTTTTTGGGCAGAGCGCAAGTATTTGAGGTAAAAACAGTAACTTCAATCTGAAATTCAAAAACTTACTTATGAAA
>CAYPVA010000643.1:0-1063 GCA_964414045.1 uncultured Lishizhenia sp.
ATAAAGCGCGGAATAATCACAGGGAAAGCCGCCGATATCTACCGGCATAATGACTTTTGTTTTGGCTGTTATTTTGCCAACAAGGTCTTTGAGTGATAAATTGAAATCGTCGGGGTTGATATCCACTAGAACAGGAGTAGCCCCTGTATGTAAAACGACGTTGGCACTTGCACAATAGGTGTAGGCGGGTATCAAAACTTCGTCTCCTGGGCCAAGACCCCACCAGCGCAATAAAACCTCCATGCCAGTAGTCCAGGCACTCACGGCAATTGTCGTTTTGGCACCGCAATAGGCAGTGATTTCTTTTTCGAAGTGCTTGGTTCTTGGCCCGGTGGTGATCCAGCCACTTTGAAGCGCAGCTGTAACTTCATCTATTACCGCTTGATCAATGCGTGGGGGAGAAAAAGGAATCATGAAAGTGTTTTTAATTGTTCGTACAAAGATGCAGCAATTTGATCTCGGTTAAAATGTTTACTTACGTAATTTCGTCCATTTTTTCCTGCCGTGATAATTGACGCTGGTTGCTGTGCGATTTCTTCTATCGCACTAGCTAAGGCGCTAGCATTTTCGGGTTCAAAATACCAGCCAGCTTGTGCTTTTTCGATAAAATGTTGTTTGGCTTCACCGTCCACACCGAGTAAAAGCGGTACCTCCATGGCAAGCGCTTCAAATACTTTTGACGGAATGGCACCTTCAAAGAGTGGCAATTTTTTAAGTGGAACAAGCGCCACATCAATTGCTTTTAACACTTGCGGCATTTCAGCTTTAGAAACGGGTTCCAAAAAGTGTACATTTTTGAGTCCAAGTTCTGATTTTAGCTGTAGTAATTTCTCCTTTTCAGGCCCAGAGCCTTGCAATATAAAATGAAGTTGCGTTAAATCTTCAAGCTTTTTTGCAGCATTTAATATAACTTCCAAACCCTGCGCATGTCCGATAATACCGCCGTAAAAAAATAAAATATCATTTTCATGAAAATGATGTTGTGCCCGAAAAGCGCGGCCATCGAATAGAGCTGGATCGTAAAAATCGATATCCCCGCCATTTGGCAGCCAATAGACTTCTT
>CAYPVA010000644.1:0-1063 GCA_964414045.1 uncultured Lishizhenia sp.
CCATTGCGCATAGAGCGTCACGTTGGTGGCCGGCATAGTGAAGGTAGCCGAAGGCTGACGGGTGGTGCCCAATCCAGTCTGCTGGGTGTTCCAACCCAAGAAGTCATAGCCGGTGCGAGTTGGCAACGAAGCGCTCACGGATGCGGTCGCCGCATACGCGATGTTCTGGTTACCTGGTGCACTCACGCCACCGTTTGCGTCGTAGCTCAAGGTGTAGCTGCTAGTCGACCACTGCGCATAGAAGGTGATCGGCGAGTTGCCCATGGTTAGTGTGTCACCCGCGGCATAAGGAGTGCCGCTGCCGTTAGCCGCGCTGTTCCAACCGAGGAACGCGTAACCGGTGCGAGTCGGAATTCCGCTCGAAACCGTGACCGTCTGGCCGGTCGAAACCGAGAGGCCGGTCGGAGCGTTGGTGCCGCCGTTAGCGTCGTAGGTCACGGCAGAGTTGTTTGCAATCCACTGAGCATACAGCGTCAGGTTCGAACCCGGCATGGTTAGGTTGGCGCCTGCGGTGTAGCTTGTGCCGGTGCCATTCGCTGCGGTGTTCCAACCGAGGAAGCTGTAACCCGCGCGGGTTGGTAGCGAACTCGAAACCGCGGCGGTTGCACCAGCTGTGCGACCCTCTGAGTTAGGCGAGATAGTGGTGCCGCCATTGCCGCTGTAATAGAGCGTGAATGGGTTGCCCTGCCACTTGGCATACAGCGTCGAATTGCCCGCACCCATGGTGAACGAACCCCCGGCGCTGTAGTCGGTGCCGGTTCCGTTAGCCGCGGTGTTCCAGCCAAGGAAGGTGTAGCCAATCCAGGTCGGAATCGTGTTCGACAGGGTGACGATTGCGTTGACGATCTGGTTGATCACGGCTGCCGGAGCACCCGAACCACCGTTGGCGTCATAGGTCAGCGAATAGTTGATCGCAGTCCACTTGGCATAGAGCACGGTGTCTGAACCAGGGATGGTGTAGTTCGCACCCGAGCTGTAGTTGGTGCCGCCACCGTTAGCCGAGGTGTTCCAACCGCCGAAGTTATAACCGGGGCGAACCGGAACAACGGTCGAAAGCTGGATA
>CAYPVA010000645.1:0-1062 GCA_964414045.1 uncultured Lishizhenia sp.
TCTAAACAGTACTGTTGGGTATTTTCATCCACTAAAATGAGGATCTTTTGCCCCACATAGGCATCGAGTTGCGTAGAGAATGTTGTTGCTGCAAGTGGACCAAAATCTAGTGCTACTTGTTTGCCTTTATGTTGTTGGGATGCCATAGTGTAAAAATAAATAAAGTTCGGAGAATGCAAGAAGAGCAAAAACCAAGTATTTTTGAACTATGATATCTTTCGACAATACCGAGATTGCTTTTCGATCCAAGAATAAACAAGATTTGCAACGTGCTTATCTTTTGTTTAAGATCATCGGATGGCCACGTTTAGTCAAAATGGCAAAGGTCCTTACGCCTCTGGCATTGCGCATCAAACTCCCTATCCAAGGACTCATCAAAAAAACAATTTTCAAACAATTTTGTGGCGGCGAAACCATTCAAGAATGTGATCACACCATAGAGAGTTTACATGCTTTTGGCATCGGAACCATTTTGGATTATTCCGTGGAAGGTAAAACCCAAGAGGAAGAATTTGAGCAAACCACCCAGATTATCATTCAAACCATCGAAAAATCAGCCACCGACAAAGCCATTCCGTTTGCTGTCTTTAAAGTGACTGGTATTGCCCAGCACCATTTCATAGAACTTGAATCTAGCCGCCTACGCGCTCAACGTAAAGGAGTCGAATTCCGTGAACTTAACAACGATGAAAAAAATGGAATAGCCGCCATCATTGCGCGCATTGATCGCATTTGCGCCGCTGCGGCCAAACACCAAACCCGCTTGTTCATTGATGCCGAAGAAAGCTGGATCCAAACGGCCATCGATCAATGGACCTACGACATGATGCGCAAATACAATACCACACAATGCATCGTCTACAACACCATTCAAATGTATCGACACGACCGTCTTGCTTATTTAAAGTCCGAATGTGAACGCGCCAAAAAGGATGGAATTTATTATGGTGTGAAATTGGTAAGGGGCGCATATATGGAAAAAGAACGTGCCAGAGCAAAAGATTTGGGCTACCCCTCTCCTATTCAACCTGACAAAGCAAGTACAGACCACGACTACAATGC
>CAYPVA010000646.1:0-1060 GCA_964414045.1 uncultured Lishizhenia sp.
ATTTATCGCAGATAATTATTACGACGGCTATACTTATTGTTTTGAGAAGATGTAGTGAGAGATTTCTCTTTTTATTTTATGTACTGATCACGTTTGTAAACGTCAAAAGTACTTGCTTCTCTCAACAACGTATCGCCCCACAGATCCGAAGCGTTTTTCAGGATAGTAAGGGAGTGTATTGGTTTGGTACGAATTCTTCCGGAGTTTATCGTTACGCTCAAAATTCCTTGACTCAATTCACTACCAAGGAGGGCTTGGCCGACAATCAGGTTGTTTATATTCAGGAAGATACATTTGGAAACATCTGGTTTGGGGCTGGTTCTTTTGCCGTCAGTAAATTTGACGGTCAAAAAATGGAAGTTATAGTAAATCGTGCAAAGCCAGTCAAGGTTGCCTTATTGAATGAAGGTGATTCGGCCAAAGATCCTTGGTTTTACGCAGGTTCGGGTGCATTTTGTTATCATGAGCAACAACTCAGATTTTTGTCCTTTCAAAGTCCGGAACCAGCAAAAAAAAATAACCAATCACCTTTTAATTTGAGCAGGTATGGTGTATACAGTATTTTAAAAGACACAAAGGGAAACATCTGGTTTGGCACTCAAGCAGAAGGAGTTTGCAAATATGATGGACAAGATCTTTTTTGGTATAAAGAAAACGGACTCAGCGGCCCAGCCGTTTTGGCCATGTTTGAAGACAGCAAAGGCAACATTTGGTTTGGGAACAATGGTGCTGGTTTGTATTTTTTCGATGGAAATGCCGTAATACATCTGAAAACGGAACAAAGATTAACCCGAATATATGCCATCTCTGAAGATCAAGTTGGAAATATTTGGATTGGATCCGTGGACACAGGCGTATGGAAATATGACGGCACAACATTCGTAAATTTCACTTCAAAAGATGGTTTGTCAAGCAATGCGGTCAATACAATTTTTAAGGATAATCTTGGCGAACTTTGGTTTGGAACAGATAATGATGGGATTTTTAAGTTCGATGGCCAAAAGTTTATACGCTTTCAGTGGTAAATCCTTTACTTTTGCGCCATGCCAGTCATCAACCC
>CAYPVA010000647.1:0-1060 GCA_964414045.1 uncultured Lishizhenia sp.
GCGAAGGGGATTCGGCCACCATCAACATCACCATGAGCGATACGGGCTACCTCGATACCATTTATGTCAAAATCGATGGTTCCCTCAACCCCAAATACTACAGCTATTCGGTGGACTATTCCGTGAAATATTTGCCCAAAATCAAGCTGTTCATCAAACTTCCTTTGGGTGCAGATTTCAGTACTTATCGAACACTCAATGTCAGACTCTCTAACTCCCGATGCGATGATGGTCAAGTGAGCAGCAGAGGCATCGTGGTATACAATCAAAAATCCATACAATCCAAAATCATTACCTACCCGGGGCCCTGCAACTCCTTCAAAGCCCAAATCAAATCCAGCAACAACGGAATGTTTGTATCCAACAGCTGGTCCGTGTACAAAGACTCTTTTGGTTCTAAACCGATCTACACTGGCAAAGGAGATGTCATCACCCTCACTGCCCTGGAAAAAGCGAAATACTACCTCGCCTGCACCGTGAGTTCACCGAGCGCCTACTGCAGTCAAAGAATCTTCCGCGATTCCGTTGACCTGATCAAACTATGGCCCGGACTCGATTTCTCGCTCAATCACAACACCCTCTGCACCGCAGACACAAACCAACTTTATACCCCCATCAACCTGTCGGGCTTTGCCTCAAAAACCAACCGTGAATGGCGATTCGATACTACCAAAATCACCAAGGATACATTGCGAAAGAACTTCACATCAGCGGTAACGCTGCGTTTGCGCATCACCGACACCGCCGGTTGCGATTTCAGTAAGTCGTTTACCCTCTTAAAAGACAGCGTTTACCAGCTTGACCTTCCCACCCTTGAAACCTTGTGTGGCGCACAAACCTTAGAATTATCGGGCAGTAATACAGTCACCGGACATGCATGGTCGGGAGATTGGGCGATAACCACTGGCACCAAAACCACCGACTTGGGCACCTCCAAAAAGCTGTCTTTGTTTTTAGATGCGCCCAAATCAACCATCACGGGCAAGTTCACTTCCGTAGATGGCTGTGCGATTGCCTTGACGCGCGAGGTAAAGGTAGATACGACACAAATTCGCATACC
>CAYPVA010000648.1:0-1060 GCA_964414045.1 uncultured Lishizhenia sp.
AGTACCATCTTTAGCACGTGTCATGAATGTGTTATATCTAGCAGGTGGTCCTACAGAAAATGGTACTTTCCGTGATGTTCAATTAATCAGACATAACAAAGTAATCGCTCACCTCGACTTATATGATTTTATTACACAAGGTTTTACGAAAGGAGATATTAGCGTTCAAGATCAAGATATCATTAAAGTAGGTTTATATAAATCTAGAATTGAAGTAAAAGGTAGGGTTAAGCGTAGTGCCTATTTTGAGCCGTTACCGACAGAAAACTTAGCTTTTATTTTCGAAAATTTTGTTGGAGGATTTACTGAAAATGCCTACAAAGACTTATTAAAAGTAGAACGTATTACGAAAACGGAGCGCAAACTTATTGATATCAATTATGCAATTGCTAATTCATTTTATCCAGCAGATGGAGATATCATTACTGCGGAATCCATCACAGAAAATCGTTATGAAAATCGTGTTACACTAACAGGTGAAGTGTTTCGTCCTGGAACATTTTCATTAGATAGTAAATTAACAATATCAAATTTAATTAAACGTGCTGGCGGAGTAAAAGAGAATGCTTTTCTATCGCGTGTGAATATAAATCGATTAAACAAAGATTTCACACCCGGAATTATTTCGGTAAACCTAGCTGATATTCTTGCAGGAAAGGCTGAAGATATCATGTTAGAAAGAGAAGATAAAATTACGGTATTTTCAATTCAAGAATTACGTGAAAGTTACACAGTAACGATACACGGAGAAGTGAATGGTGTAAAGGAAAGTGCAAGTAAAAAACCTGCGACTACAGAAGGAAATACGCAGCAAAAAGGCGATGTAGAAACTTCTCAAAATGAAGCATCCAGTGAAATTTCGGATAAATTAAAATCTGAGAATGTTAGTAACGTATTATTAAACCGTCAAGTTAAAATTACGATTCCTTTCCAAACAAATATGACTGTAGAGGATCTTATTATAAAAGCTGGAGGATTAAGAGAATCTGCATCTACTGGTTTTGTCGAGGTTGTAAGACGTAAGAAAAATGAATTTATTGAAAACCAGGATTATTCAAGT
>CAYPVA010000649.1:0-316 GCA_964414045.1 uncultured Lishizhenia sp.
GAAGGTGCATCTTCGTTGTAAGCTACCGAATAAACGGTTGCTAAGCCCATCAGAAGCATCGTGATGAGTGCGCCAAATAGTGGCCAGTCGAGGTGTTCGGTGAGGCTTTCTTGTTTGCGCATTAATGAGAAGATTGATAAGCAATTTGCGCCTCTAAAATGCGCTTTTCTTTATCTGGGTCAGAGATTTTTCCTTTGAGGTATTTCTCGATAATAAGTGATGCAATTGGCGCGGCCCAAGTACCTCCCCAACCAGCATTTTCGACAAAAACAGCCACTGCAATTTTGGGTTTGTTCATCGGGGCAAAGGCAAAAAA
>CAYPVA010000649.1:340-662 GCA_964414045.1 uncultured Lishizhenia sp.
GGTCTTCGCCGTGGGGGTTTTGAACGGTTCCGGTTTTACCACAAACGAGGATGTCTTCTAGGCGAGCCATTTTGCCGGTTCCTCCTGACTCATTTACCACTCGGCGCATGCCTTCTATCACGGGATCAAAGTGTTGGTAATTGATCATGGTCCAGTGTTTTTTCTTGAATTGAGCAAGCGCACCTTTTTTACCAATAGAACGCACAAAATGAGGGGTGTAGTACCAGCCCTTGTTGGCAATAATGGCAACGATGTTGGCCATTTGCAAAGGTGTTAGTTTGACCTCACCTTGCCCAATTGATATGGAGCGAATGGTTGAGAA
>CAYPVA010000649.1:765-1059 GCA_964414045.1 uncultured Lishizhenia sp.
CGGTCTTTGCCCACTGACGTCTGTGTCAAAGATATCACCTAAGCCAAAGCTGCGTATATATTTGTACCACTTGCCAAGGCCGAATTCGGCGTCGGCAAAGTTGTTTTTCTTGACACCTTGCTGAATAATGCGGCGAACAGCCATATAATAATAAGGGTTACAAGAATACTGAATGGCTTCTGCGATATTGCGTGCCGAAGGGTGGTTGTGGCAGCCCACTAAACTTTTGTCACAAGGAAAGCCAGTGTTGGCCGTAATAACGCCCTCTTGCATCGCGATCAAGCTTTGCACGAG
>CAYPVA010000650.1:0-1058 GCA_964414045.1 uncultured Lishizhenia sp.
AGGCAGCCGCCACCGCGCACCAAATGATTGAAACTAAACAATTGCAAGCCGAGGACTTAACGGAAGAAGTTTTTTCTTCTTTGCTACAAACAAAAGACATTCCTGACCCTGAATTACTTATTCGAACTAGTGGAGAATGTAGAATTAGTAAGTTTTTGCTTTGGCAATTGTCTTGCACAGAGTTATTGTTTACTGATACGCACTGGCCAGATTTCCGTCGCGATTCGTTTTTAGAAGCGATCG
The DNA here is from genome assembly GCA_964414045.1 of uncultured Lishizhenia sp. Taxonomy (GTDB): domain Bacteria; phylum Bacteroidota; class Bacteroidia; order Flavobacteriales_D; family Crocinitomicaceae; genus UBA952. The sequence continues at coordinate 244 of CAYPVA010000650.1, forward strand.
CTAATTTTCAAAAGCGTGAGCGCCGTTTTGGTATGGTGTCAGAGCAAATACAAAATACGAAATGAGAAGTTTGCTTTTATTCATATTATTAACTATTTCCGGTTATTCTTTAGCCCAAACTCCTAGTAGCTTGGGGGGCTTGGATTTTGATTATGCAAACCCACAAACTTTTGAAATCGGACCAATTCGTGTTATTGGTGCCGACAACTATGACCACCAAGCCATTAAATTAATTGCGGGCCTGCGAACAGGCCAAAAAATCACTTTACCAAGTCAACAAATCAACAAAGCCATTCAAAATTTATGGGCAGAAGGTTTGTTTTCAGATATAGCCATTTACGCTGAAAAAGAAATAGGTGGAATTGTTTACCTTGTTATTGAACTGAGCCCAAGACCCAAGCTTTCCAAGTTTAAGTTTACAGGAATAAGTAAGCGTGAGGCCGATAAATTGCGAGAGGAAATCACGCTATATGCTGGTAAAACCATTACTGAAAACCTAGTTTTTGAAACCAACAATAAAATACGCGGCTATTACCGCGACAAAGGATTTTTGCATGCAAAAGTTCAAATTAGTCGCCAGATTGATACACTCATTAATAATTCTGAAATTTTCAATATTCAAATAGACAAGGGTATTAAAGTAGGCATCAAAGAAATTGAATTTGTAGGTGTGAGTTCAGTGCCAATTTGGAAGCTGCGCATGTCTATGAAAGATACCAAGCAGAAGGGCCCACAGCGCATTTTCAAACGATCGAAGTTCACAGAAGGCAGCTATGCCACAGACAAAAAAGCTTTGCTTGCCAAATTCAATGCCG
>CAYPVA010000651.1:0-1055 GCA_964414045.1 uncultured Lishizhenia sp.
CCATAATCATGATTAGTTTTTTCATTATGTGTGTTTATTTAGTAGATAAGGCAACAGTAGTAATCATAGTTGCTGTCATTTGACGTTGAGAAGGAATTTGTTTCATAAATGCTTCTGGAGTAATTCCTAAAGCTTTAGGAATAGCTACTGCATAACTTGCCATTGCTTCGTCCAATTTTGATAATTTATCCAAACTTTGAATCGTAGTATAATTAGCTGAAACTTCATCAGAAGATGGGTAAATCGTTTTATAAAGTGACCAGCCAGAGATATTTCCTGCTGCAATTCTAGCTTCGTGGACCTTCAATACTTTTGCTTCAAATGCCTCATAAGCCGCAGCATCTCCTACTTTCATCATATCAAAAATTAAGAAATGACTTTTATTTGTTCCTTTGGCTGTACCGTTTACTCTTTTACCAATGGATTGGCGAAGAATGGTTTGAGTACTGTTTGTAGCGGCAGCTAATTTTGCAAAACCAGGATCTGCTTTTAACATGTCTGCAAATAGTTCCATTGGATACGTATGTATCTTATCAAGATCTGTTCCTCCATTCACGGTTATATAATCAAAATCAATACCCTCTGACTTAATGCCGTTAAAGGGAACATACATCATCCAATCGGAAATAATTCCTGCTGTTTTGCGCGCCTGGTGAATAGGCAACCATTGCTTTTCATTTGCAATAGCATCATCAATTGTTTTGCCTGGTTGTAATTTGTGAAAAGCTACGATCGTGTAGCGGTTTTGTGCGAAAGTCGCTGCGGATACCAGCAGGACTAAGGCTAGAGTGGTGAGTAGTTTTTTCATTTCTTTTAAGGTTAAAATGTTTCCTCAAACCTAGAAACATTACCTTTAAATGAAAATTTTAGACGATTCGAAGATGTTCCAAAATCCGTAAAGGGAACAAATCCTCTTTTTTACTGCAAGGATTGAATCCAAGAGCGGACTAATTCAACTCCCTCTTGATGAGTGAGTTGGCGACCTAATTCAGGCATCATTACGCCTGGATCGCGCGAAGCCATTCGGTAGTGTAAAATACTCTGTTCCGGCTTAC
>CAYPVA010000652.1:0-1054 GCA_964414045.1 uncultured Lishizhenia sp.
GTACTTTTTTGAATTCCTTTGGATGGGCTAATTTATAGCCGGTATAAAGCAATATGCTGGCCAAGCAGGCAAGCGGAATTTTATTTAAATACATGGGTAATGCCAAAACCGCCAAGAGCAATAAGACGCCATGTACGAATCCAGACATGCGGGATTTTCCACCTGCATAGATGTTCGTAGACGAACGCACAATAACCGAAGTAATAGGGAGGCCTCCCAATAAGCCACTACTTATATTGCCGATTCCTTGCGCGATCAATTCGCGATCTGCTGAAGCAATTCGTTTCTGCGGATCTAATGCTTCTGTTGCTTCTAAGGATAATAAACTCTCTAGAGAGGCTACAATTGCTAAGGTAAATGCGATCGTATATACTTTGGGGTTTGTGAAAAAGGACCAATCCGGTATTACGAGTCCGTTAATTGCCTCATTCATGTTCTTAAATACCGGGAGACTCACCATGTGTTCCGCTGAGTTGCCTAGATACCATTGAGGGGCGTACCCAGCGAAAAAAAGATTCAATATGACCCCAGACAATACCACAATGAGTGAAGCAGGTAAAGCTTGCATCCAACGTAATTTATTTGCGACTGCGGTCCATAAAAACAAAATAAATAAGCCCAGACTGGAAATGATTAATGCCCCCAGCTTAATATCGCGGAATGATGCCATTAATTCAGAAAAGGTATTTTGACCATCTGCAATTTGTGAAAATTCCAATGGCGACAAGCATACCTCGAATAACCGATGAAGGGAAAAATCCGCCAATTTTCCCCATTTTAATTAAGCCGAGGATGATTTGAATCACGCCGGCCAGAATGACTGCAATTAAAAATCCCGCGAAGCTACCCAACTGATGAATGGCATTCGCAACGATGATGGTTAAACCAGCTGCCGGTCCACTGACCGAAAGTTCTGATCCCGAAAGAAGCGAAACGAGCATTCCACCTATAATGCCCGCAACTAGGCCTGCCATCAACGGGGCACCTGATGCTAAAGCAATGCCAAGGCATAAAGGAAGGGCAACAAGAAATACGGATATACCCGATTTCCAAT
>CAYPVA010000653.1:0-1054 GCA_964414045.1 uncultured Lishizhenia sp.
TTTTTAGTTGTCGGCTGGATTTGGATCTGTTTTAAAAATGAAATTTTTACCCGCCCTTTGGTCAATCAAAACATTGTTTACCATCCGCTGCGTCATTTATTTGACCCCCTGTATCAATTATTACTCCCCTTATTTTTTTTAGGTCTTTTACTTTTACAACACCTTTTTTGGTGGCCGTTGCTCTTGCTTCATGCATGGCTATTTATTCCTAAGGCTTATTTAGAAATTCTTTTCTCCAAAACAAGAATTTCCATTAGTTATCTGGTGAATTACAGCATTTGGTTCCTGTTCTTATTGGTTGGTGTCAATCTAAAAAAAAGAGAACAATCTGCATTACAATATTTAAAGTCAATCACAAAAAAATAGGCAGTGCCTCAATCCTAAAAGAGCAAGTAAATGTGCGGCATTATTGGTCAATTTAATCGTCATCAGAACATCGAACTAGGTGCATTTCGACAAAGATTGCAGCAACTAGCTCATCGTGGCCCTGACGGACAAGGTTATTGGATTTGTACGGAAGGAAAACGCGCATTAGGACATACAAGATTGGCTTTTCTAGATTTAAGTGAGCAAGGACACCAACCTTTTGTTTCGGCTGATCAGCAATTTATTTTAAGCTTCAACGGCGAGATCTATAACTATTTGGAGCTCAGAGAAACGCTTCAAGCACATTACCAATTCAAGACCCAAACCGATACTGAAGTTGTACTTGCAGCTTATCTGCATTGGGGCGTAGATTGTGTGCGCTTTTTTGAAGGCATGTTTGCTTTTTGCATTCTGGATATGGCCCAAAACACAGCATTCCTTGCCCGCGATGCCTTTGGTATCAAACCGCTTTATTACACGCTCACTGATCAATTCTTTTTATTCGCATCTGAATTAAAAGGCATCATTCCAACCGAAGGATTGTCTTTAAAAATTGACCGAAGCGCACTAATTGATTATTTGGTATACCGATACATACCGAGCCCCAAAACCATTTGGGAAGGCATTTTAAAATTAGAGCCAGCTTCAACAGCAGTTTTGGATTTAACTTCCTTTGAAATTGACATAC
>CAYPVA010000654.1:0-1054 GCA_964414045.1 uncultured Lishizhenia sp.
AACGAAATTGAAAATGTTGAGAGCATTATTAGAACAGTGCTTTCGCAACACAAACCATTTCACGTTTTAATTATCGATGATAATTCTCCAGATCACACCGCTGATAAAGTAATTGCGCTTCAGTCAGAATTTCCGGGGCGTTTGTTTTTGGAAAAAAGAACTAAAAAGTCAGGCTTAGGTACGGCTTATGTTCATGGATTTAAATGGGCAATGCAACATCAGTATGATTTTATTTTTGAGATGGATGCTGATTTTTCGCACAATCCTCACGACTTAGAAAAATTGTATCAGGCGTGTCATCTTGGCGATGCTGATTTAGCGGTAGGTTCTCGCTATGTTACGGGGGTTAATGTGGTCAATTGGCCTTTGAGTCGCGTTCTGTTGTCGTACTTTGCGTCGGTGTATGTGCGTTTAATTACCGGAATGAAAATTCATGATGCTACTGCGGGATTTGTTTGTTACAAAAGACAAGTATTAGAGAGCATCAATTTAGATCAAATCAAATTTGTAGGCTATGCGTTTCAAATCGAAATGAAATACCGCACTTTTTGTAAAAATTATCAAATCACCGAAGTGCCTATCATTTTTACTGATAGGACCAAAGGACAATCAAAAATGAGTAATTCCATTATAATAGAAGCGGTATTTGGGGTTATTGCATTGCGATTAAAAAAATTAGTCAACACATTATAAGAAAAAGATAGGATGAATAGGGTTTTAATTAAGAATGCCAAAATAGTAAACGAAGGGACGATTTTTGAGGGCGATGTTTTAATTGAGGACGACTTAATTGTTGAAATTGCAGAAACGATTAGTGCTAAATCTGCTGAATGTAAAATTGTTGATGCCGAAGGAAATTATTTAATTCCAGGAGCTATCGATGATCAAGTACATTTTAGAGAGCCAGGGCTTACTCACAAGGGAGATATTGAATCCGAATCAAAATCAGCTGTAGCGGGAGGAATTACTTCTTTTATAGAACAACCCAATACGGTTCCGAATGCCGTTACTCAAGAAATTTTAGAAGAAAAATACGAGATTGCTTCCCGAAAAT
>CAYPVA010000655.1:0-1052 GCA_964414045.1 uncultured Lishizhenia sp.
CGGCTTTTTCGTGGGCCCGCAATACCGCCGCACGTAAGGCATCGATCAGCGGGTCGTTGATGCTGTTGCGTTTGTCGGGCCTGTTCAGACCAATCAGGGCGACGTTGCCATCGAGTTCGTAGGTGATCAGGGGTTCGCTCATCGGAGTGTCCAGAGGTTCAGGTCAAAAAATGAATTCACATGTCCAGCACCAATCGTGTGCTTTTGGCACCCGAGCAGCAGACCATCATGCGGTCGTTGGCGGCTTTCTCGGCATCGGTCAGCACCATGTCGCGGTGGTCGGGCGTGCCTTCGAGCACCTTGACTTCGCAGGTGCCGCAAATGCCTTGCTGGCACGAAAAAGTCGGCTCCGCGCCGATGGCGATCAGCCCATCGAGCAGGGTCTGCCCAGGGGAGATTTGCAGGGTGCGCTGACTGCGCGCCAGAGTCACGGTGTAGCTGCCATCGGTGGCGGCAGCCTCCTGGGCGGCAAAGTATTCGCGGTGTACCCGCTCAGGGGGCAGGCTGGCGGTGGCTTGTTCGTAGGCTTTGAGCATCGGGGCGGGGCCGCAGGCGTACACATGTGCCCCTGCGGGCATGGTCGCCACCACCGCGTTCAGGTCGAGCATCCGCCCGCCGCTTTCCTGGTCAAAGTTGAGCTGCACATCGGCACCGCTTTGACCTTGGTATGTCGCCAGCAGGTTCAGAAAGCCCGCATGCTCGCGGGTGCGTGCGGCGTAGTGCAAACGCCAGGGCGTGCCCAGCGCCTGTGAGCGGGCAATCATGCTCAGCATGGGCGTGATGCCAATGCCGCCCGCGATGAAGACATTGAACGGCGACGATTCGTCCATGGCAAACAAATTGCGTGGCGCGCTGATGGTCAGCACCGCACCGGTGCGCAGCTGTTCGTGCATGTAGCGCGAGCCGCCCCGGCTTTGAGGGTCCAGATTCACGCCGATCAGGTAGCGGTGGGTTTCCCGTGGATCGTTCAGCAAGGAGTAGCTGCGCAGCAAACCACCGGGCAGGTGCACATCGATGTGGGCACCGGGCTCAAACACCGGCAGGTTGTTGTG
>CAYPVA010000656.1:0-1051 GCA_964414045.1 uncultured Lishizhenia sp.
AGCCCATCAGCACTGCCACACAAACCGCTTTAAATTTAAAAGTAAGTCTAACCGGGATCGAGACTTTAACCAATAAAACATTAACCGCTCCTACCCTAACTTCACCGGTACTAGGAACACCAGCATCAGGCACTGCTACTAATATAACTGGCTTGCCATTAACAACAGGCGTTACTGGAATTCTGGCAGTGGGAAATGGAGGAACAGGTGCCTCAACCTTTACTGGAATCCTAAAAGGAAATGGAACTTCTGCCATGACTGCTGCGGTTCAAGGCACTGATTTCAGTTTAGTTCGAGAAGTATCAGATGAATATACGGCCACTGTAGGTCAAACTGCTTTTACTTTGACCCAGACTAAATCCAGCAATGCTGTAATAAAACTTTTCGTCAATGGAGTTCGCATTTCTAAAACAGCTTTCAGCTTATCTGGAACTACTTTCACCTATATTCCAGCGAACAACGAGGCCTACACCTTGGTAGCGGGAGATCGAATTCAAATTGATTATTTCTATTAACAACATGAAAAGAATCCTATTCTTTCTTTTTATTCCGTTTTTGAGTTTTGCTCAATTAACTAAAACAGGGTTTAGGCACACAAATCCAACCCTTTTCGTAGATTTTAGTGGCAAAATCGGTAGTGGCAAAGGTTTAGAGCGATTTGGCAAAAAGACCATTATGTTCGTATGTGGCAATAATTTAACGATTGTTCATACCACTGCGAATGGAGTAGCACCTGTCAACAAAACAGTCACTTATGGTACGATCAGTTCAAACCTAAGTGGTTCTCAAAAATGCTGGATAACCCAAAATCTAGGCTCTACTAATCAAGCCATATCAGAAACAGATGCATCCGAAGCTGCTGCGGGATGGTATTGGCAATTCAATAAGAAAAAAGGCTATAAAAATAATGGAACCACTACATCCCCCGCTTTTCCTTCAGCTAATAGTAATACAGAAACCGTTAATTGGGGGGCAACATCTGATCCGTGTACCTTGGAACTCGGGGCTGGCTGGAGAATTCCAACCGTTACTGAATGGACAAACGTAAATA
>CAYPVA010000657.1:0-1051 GCA_964414045.1 uncultured Lishizhenia sp.
ACAAATGAAAAAATACGGAGTATTAAAATGAACGGACTGCTTTTACGAAGCATTTGAAGTCCTTGAAATAGGAAGCTTGTAAACCGGTTTGTAGATTATGCGTCCAAGCATTTTGTTTGTCCACCTCTGAGGATGTCCAATACCAAGAAGATTGGAAAATGCTTCCTCCGCCTACTTTTTTAAGATTCAATTTGGGGTGAATTAACTCAAATTCTTCTTTGGTAGGTAAACGCCAATCTGAAAATCCACCTGTTTGGAGCGAATCGCAAGCTTTTTGAGCTTCATTATAATCTAGTTTACCCAAGTTCTCCACGGTCGCGATTAACCCGTGTCCATTTTTTTCGAAAATTACATAGCCACCATTTTTAATCAATGGAAGCTTTTTGTTAGGGCTTTGAGCTGAAGTGCTCAGGAAACAGAAAGAAAGGATACTGAATATGAATAAGTTACGAATTGTCATCGAATGTTATTTGTTGGTAATATCTCCCAAAATTAGATAAAATATGTCTTAGAGGAAATTAATTTGCATTTTTATCGTTGGAAAGGAGAGATAAATTTGAAATAAAATTTGTATTATTGTAATAACCCTAGATATACATCTTTTCGTAGATGAAAAAACGATTATTTTATTTTAGTGTTTTAGTCTTAAGTGTGTTCTTTATTCAACCGTTTGAAATGCATGGTCAGCAAACGGTCAAATTGACAGACCCCTATGAGCATTTTCGTCAAGCTAAGTTATTGTTTGATTCAAATAACTTTCCGGCTGCTCAAGAAGAATTCCGTTTTTATCTAAAATCCTTACAAGAAAGCCCTTCTTCATTAAATTCTGAGCGTACCATCGTTGAATATTATATCGCGATGTGTTCGATTTATTCGATGCGTCCTGAGGCAGAAATTCAAGCGGTTAAGTTCGTTGCTGATCACCCAGAAAGTCCATTTTCAGCTAAATTGATTACTGAAATCGGCGTGTTCTATTATGCAACAGGGGATTGGGCGCGAGCCGTCCAGTATTTAAGTAATTCGGCTCAAAGGAGTTTAGAGCATGAATATT
>CAYPVA010000658.1:0-1049 GCA_964414045.1 uncultured Lishizhenia sp.
TTAGCCCAAAAAAATGAAACAGTTGAAGCATATGCACAAAGACTTGAAGAGCGCTTAAACTTTTTAATTGGCCTGAAACCGAATGCGATCAACTCCCATACGGGCAAGGATTATTTTGAATTTGAAGCAAACGTGAAATTGCTACAAATAGCGGAAAAAATGTCTTCCGCATCAGGCATTCCAATTTGGCATGAAATCCATAGGGGGCGTTTCAGTTTTCATTTGCACACTTTGCTACGCTACCTAGAATTATTTCCAAATTTGGGTTTGGTGGCAGATTTTTCTCATTTCTGTGTGGTGTCCGAGAGTAATCTTTCGGATCAACAGGATTCACTTCAACAACTATATCCCAATATCCGGCACATCCACGCTAGAATTGGCTTTGAGCAAAGCCCGCAAATCATAGATCCGTTTGCGCCCGAATGGGAGTCTTATTTGACACTATATACCAAATGGTGGCGCTCAATTTTGGAGCAACATCGAATGGAGAATAAAGATTTTTTTACCATCACGCCTGAGTGTGGCCCCTTTCCTTACATGCTGCAAGAACCGCATACACAAAAACCACTTGCTGATCAATGGGGTTTGAACATGCGCATGAAAAATTATTTACAAGCTTACCTTTGATAGATGCTGTTTAAAAATTTGTTTTTGTTTCATTTGCTTTTTTTGAGCTTCTTTTTACAAGCACAAGGTAATCTTTCGTTTGTCAATACGTTTATTGGAACTGATGGCACAGGGCATACCTTTCCCGGGCCGTCAATGCCTTTTGGAATGGTGCAGCCCGGGCCTGATAACCAAGATTATGGTTGGAATCATACCAGTGGTTATCAATATAAAGACACCACACTTTTGGGTTTTTCACAAACGCACTTGAGCGGAACCGGTATCAATGAAATGGGTGATATTTTGCTCTTACCCATCAATCCTAAAAAAGCCGAATTAAAAAATGCTTATTGGAAGCAAACAGAGCAGGCAAGGGTAGGGTATTACGCTGTTAAAAAGCAAGATAACGTGAAGGTGGAACTCAGTTGTAGCCATCGCGTAGC
>CAYPVA010000659.1:0-1048 GCA_964414045.1 uncultured Lishizhenia sp.
TTACCTCATCAATGCTGGTATGAAAAACCTTTGCTGCAGTGGCTGCGTGAATATCGTGTCCACTTTTAAAAGCAGCGATCATGTTTGGGTCTTGCGAAAGTGCAGCAATAATGCGCAATTCGATCTGAGAGTAATCGACGGCCATGAGCTGAAAATCAGATGAGCGCGGTACAAATGCCCGGCGTATTTCTCGGCCTTTAGCAGAGCGCACCGGAATGTTTTGTAGGTTCGGATTATTAGAACTTAAACGCCCTGTCGCAGTTACTGTTTGCATAAAATTGCTGTGGATGCGGCCATCAATAGGGTCGCAAAGCGTCGGCAGCGGATCTACATAAGTACTTTTGAGCTTGCGCAATTGGCGATATTCTAAAATATGCCCAATAATAGGATGGTCGTGTTCGTGTTTTTGTAGAATATCTTCTGAAGTTGCATACTGACCCGTCTTTGTTTTCTTGGCTTTACTTGAAATTTGTAGTTTTTCAAAAAGGATTTCACCTAATTGCTTAGGCGAATCAATGTTAAAGGGCTCGCCAGCTAGCGCTTTGATTTCGTCGTCTAGGGTAAGTAAACGTGCGTCGAGTTCTTTGGAAAATGCGGTGAGTGCAGCCGTGTCAATGGCAATTCCCTCTTGCTCAATTTCTTTAAGGACTGAAACAAGCGGCATTTCGACGTCATAAAACAAATGATGTAGGTGCGGCTTTTCTATTTCGGGTTCTAGTATTTTTTTAAGTTGAAAAGTGATGTCCGCATCTTCACAAGCGTAATCTTTAATTTGTTCTGGTGCAAGATCGGCCATGTTGCCCTGACCCTTCCCTTTTTTACCGATCAATGACTCAATAGAAATGGGCTGGTAATTCAAATAATAAGTGGCCAAGAAATCCATGCCTTGCTTAGACTCTGGGTTAATGAGGTATTGCGCAATCATGGTGTCAAAAAGCGGGCCTTTGACTTGAATACCATAGCGGTGCAATACTTTTAAATCGTATTTGATGTTGTGTGCAATTTTCTCGATTGAGATATCTTCGAATAAAGGTGCAAATTCGTGAAT
>CAYPVA010000660.1:0-1046 GCA_964414045.1 uncultured Lishizhenia sp.
TGGGCAATTGAAGCGTAAGCAATCTGACTCTTAATTGAACTTTGAACCCGGCTTATCGCAGAAGCAATGAGCGCAGTAAGTAAACCAGAAAGTACTAAAAAGACCTTGAAAATCAGCTGATTTTCCCAAAAATGCATGGTGCGCAACAATAAAAATGCGCCAATATGTACAGACATAGAACCGTAAAAAATGGCACTTGACGGCGTTGGACCTTCCATCGCCCTTGGAAGCCAAGAGGAAAATGGCAATTGTGCTGATTTTGCCGCAGCTGAAATATAAAACAAGAAGGCAGTAATCAGTCCAATACCTGAGGCACTTGCGAGCTGTGCATTGAGTTTCACAGTGGCATTCATTTCCATAAAGGTGATATTAGAATGCCATAGATGGTGTAATAACCACATGGCTAAAATGATACCAATATCACCAATGCGATAAACCGAAAAGACCTTCAATGCATTTTTAACAGGTAAGAGTCGCTCGCGGTAAAAAGCAATCAATAGAAAAGAAGAAACGCCTAAAATTTCCCAACCGATGAAAAGTGTTTCCATATTGCCCGAAAATATGATCAAGGTGTAGCCCAGGTTAAAGAAAAGAATCGTGTTGAAAAACCGTTTATACCCTTCCTCTCGATGGAGATAATACCTCGAATAAATGGTAATGAGAAATGTCAACGAAGATCCTAACAGGGCAAAAATAAGTGTCAGTTTATCCACTAAAAAGTCAATAAAAAACTCATAATTTTCAGCTTTATAAACCGATAGCTCCTTGAATTGAGCAGGGTTAGAACCCATATTTAGCCAGGAAATCCCATAAATGATAACCAAGAGTAATTGCACAGCAGCTGTTGAATAGCTAATGATAGACAACGTTTTTTCTTTGGTGCGCTGCACAAATAAACTCAAGAAAAAACCAATTAATGGCAAACCGATATAGGCATGAATGAATTGAATTGTACTCATGATGCTTTTTGTTTTAATTCAACAATTGGAAAGTTCTCAGGAGTATCTGCAATCAAGGACAGTACGTCATCTACCAGCGGCAAATGT
>CAYPVA010000661.1:0-1046 GCA_964414045.1 uncultured Lishizhenia sp.
AGAAGTCCGCGTTACGCCTGACTACTCATTCAATACGGGAAATTTCCGCTATTTAGAAGTCAGAGGAACGCTTATTGCAATCGGAACTGATACCGCGCCAATCACCTTTAAAACAACAGACGCCAGTATACTCGGAACACAAACATGGGCTGGCATTGTTATTAAAGGATCTCAAGGCGGTAACGTACAAATGGACCGCTTCAGATTGCACGATAGCTTTCAAGGAATTTACAACGATATTTCTCAGCCAGGGGTTACTTACAACTGGACGAATTGCCAGTTCAAAAACAACAATTATAGCGTTCAACTTAACGCTGACATGAACTATAATAATTGCTTATTCGAAAACAATGGTGTGGGTCAAGCAGCACAAATTTTATATGGTTCACTTACAGCAACTAATTGTCAGTTCATCAATAATTTCTGTTCTTTCACTTGGTCAAATTCCATCAATATAGACAACTGCCTATTTGAAGGAAATGGTAATAATATCGTTGGTTCTCCTGGCCTTGTTACCAACTGCCAATTTATAGACAACGACTTCGGATTTGCAGAAGCTTGGGGCCACACCTTACAAAATTGTTATTTTGAAGGCAATGGCGTGGCTATTGATAACTCTGGAGGAGCTAACATCAGTAATTGTACTTTTGACAGTAACACGCTCGCGGTACGTTTAGGTGATGGCAGTACCTTGACTAATAACATCATTACCAACAATGGGGTTGGTGTGGCCGTTTTAGCCTACAGCCCAAACTCCACACTCATTGAAAACAACACCATTTGTTTCAATACCGACTACAATCTCCAAAATCTCACTGACAAGAACTTCCAAGTCAATGCCAATTGTTTTTGTTCCCAAGATTCTACCTACATTGAAAACCTCATCTTAGATGGCTATGATGACATTACCAGAGGGCTCGTTAATTACGCCATTTACAACGATTCTTGTACGAATGTGCTCGACTACATCGTCAAAATCAACCTCGATGGCAATGTCGGAATACAAGAAATAAAAAATGGGACTTGGAAATTAAAAGGTCAAGATG
>CAYPVA010000662.1:0-1044 GCA_964414045.1 uncultured Lishizhenia sp.
TATTGTACTTTACAACCCTGCGCAAAGGCAGCCAAGACAACGATATTTATTACAGTGAAAAACAAGCAGATGGTAGTTGGGGTGCGGCCAAACCATTTACAATTGTCAACACGAGTGGCAAAGACAAGAGCCCCTTCTTTCATCAGGACGGAGAAACCTTTTATTTTGTTTCTGAAACGAGTCGATTGAGGCCGGGAATGGGAGGCTTGGATATTTTCATGATGCGCAAAGAGCAAAATGGTTGGGGGCCTATTCAAAATATTGGCTACCCTATCAATACCGAAGCAGATGAACTCGGCTTATTTGTCTCTACTGACGGAAAACAAGCCTATTTTTCAAGTCAGCAAGCAGCTAATTGGGATATCTTTAGCTTTGAATTACATCAGGCAGCCAGACCCAAAGAAACGCGCATCCTGACAGGCCGTTTACAGGACAGCAAAGGCGAAGTTATTGCGGGTGCAACTTTAAATTTGCGCTATGAAAATAGCGACAGTAGCGCTGTTTCAACTCAAAGTAACGAGGACGGCAGCTATGCGCTCGCTGTCCAAGTAGCGCAAAAAGTCATACTAGAAGTAAGCAAAGAAAATTACAGTTTCCAGGCTGTTGTTTTGGATACCGCAACGCTAAAAACACCTACACTTGCTGTTGCTGCGCCCGAATTAAAAATTGACACCTTAAAACAAGGTAGTGCGTATGCCATTGAAGCCATCGTTTTTGATACTGACGACGCCCAACTTAGTGCAGATGCACAATTTTTACTCAAAGGCTTTGCGCGCTATTTGAAACAACAAACAAATAAATCTTTTGATTTATATATTAAAAATATGTGGGGATATATACAAACTAATTCTGAAAATGGACCTATATTTTTTAATGAAAGCTTTAAAGATCAATTGGTTATAAAACCGGAATATTCTTTTGTTTATATGATTGATTCATCTAAAACTAATTTTTATTTAAAAAACGAAAAATTTGATTTAAATGACGGCGACATATTAATTTTTAAAACTGAAGATTTTGTTAAAGATGAATTTGAGAAAGAAA
>CAYPVA010000663.1:0-1043 GCA_964414045.1 uncultured Lishizhenia sp.
TCCCTACCTTCGTAACCTAAATTTTAGTGTTATGAAACTGCGTTTGGTCGCCATTTTTTGCCTTACAATTTTAACATTCAAGCCTGTCTTTGCCGAAGAGGGCATGCTCATTCCTTCGCTGATTGCTGCTTTTGAAAATGACATGAAAGCCAAGGGGATGAAGTTAAGTGCTGCTGATATTTACAGTGTGAACAGCACAAGTATCAAAGATGCTATTTTTCAGTTCGGAGGTGGATGTACTGCTGAACTGGTTTCAGACAAAGGTTTGTTACTCACCAATCACCATTGTGGTTATGGGCAAATTCAAGCGCATAGCTCGCTCGAACACGATTATTTGAAGAATGGATTTTGGGCTAAAAATTTAGCGGAAGAATTGCCAAATCCGGGCCTCACAGCAACTCGCATTGTTCGGATAGAAGATGTTACTGCTGCCGTTTTAGCGGGTGCTGCATCAAAAGCAGACCAAGCAACGATTAATGCAAATATCAAGAAGTTAGTGGCAGCTGCCATTGCCGGAACTCATTTTGAAGCAGAAATTAAGCCGTTTAATTATGGCAATGACTATTATTTGATGGTCAAAGAAACGTTTACAGACGTTCGTTTTGTGGGCACACCGCCCAATTCCATCGGAAAGTTTGGTGGCGATACCGACAACTGGGTTTGGCCGCGCCATACCGGTGACTTCTCTGTTTTCAGAATTTATGCGGGCAAAGACAACAAGCCAGCTGCTTATTCTCAAGATAACCAACCTTATAAACCACTTCATTATTTGCCGATTTCATTTCAGGATCGCAAGGAAGGTGATTTTACAATGGTCTATGGTTTTCCGGGCACTACAGAACAACATGTAGTTTCTGAGTATCTCAAATTTATTATTGAAAAAGAGCGACCAGCACGTATTGAAATGCGCAATCAATCTTTAGCAGCAATTGACGCCGGCATGAAGGCTTCTGACCTGACACGCATTCAATATTCAGCCAAGCAAGCCAGTATTGCCAATGCCTGGAAAAAATGGATTGGCCAGGTTGAGGGTCTTCAAAATT
>CAYPVA010000664.1:0-1043 GCA_964414045.1 uncultured Lishizhenia sp.
AGCGGATCGGGACGATGCGCACGGTGCGAGCAGGGTTCGGTGCCTCAAGCATCAAGCCACCACCGACAAAAATCACAACGTGATACTTGTCGCCATCGAACGCGCTCTCCTGTGAATACCAAAGCAGGTCACCCACCTTCATCTGGCTCAGCGGCACGAGCTTGCGAGCCTGAGCCATAGTGCGGAACTGGTTGGTGGCCGAGTGAGTGCCGATGTAAATGCCAGCCGCAGCGTATGACGCCTTGGTCAAACCAGAGCAGTCCCAAATGTCTGGACCCATGCCACCGAGCACGTATGCCTCGCCAAGCTGGGTCTTGCCGAAGTCGATAGCGGTCTGCACGAGGCCAGCATTTGGCTCGCCGACGTTGTAAAGCTCGGGCGCATCCATCTTGGCCGATCCGTTTTGCTGGGCACGTTCGCGAGCCAGTCCGTCTTCGCGCTGCTTTTCGAGCGAGGCCGAAGTGTTGCGCAGACTTGCCAGCTGGGCATAGAAGGTCTTGTTGAGTTTCTCGTTTGCCTCAACCTTGGCCTGGGCTGCCGAGGCCGCCGAGGTCGCCTCGTCGAATGCCGCCTTGGCGATTGCTGCCTTGCCAGCCAATTCGCTCTTGGCAGCGTTTAGCTCGTCGGTTAGTGCCTTGGCCTGCTTCTGCAGCGTGATCGACTTCTGATAAACCTCGTTGCTCTGGCCAGCCAGGCGCTCTTGCGCACCGAGCTTGTAAAGAAGGTCATCTGCGGCGCCCGCGTTCAAAAACAAATTCAGGGATGTGCCACTGGCACCATCGCGATACATCTGCGCGGCGATCTGGCCGAGCTCACGTTCGGCCGACTTGGCGGCTGCAGTTGCAGCATCGGCTTGCGACTGCAGCGAATCGACCTTGGTCTGCACCGCGTCAACGGCATCCTGCGCGATGTTGTAGGTCTCAGCCTTGATGCTGGCGGTCTTGGCAAGGGCATCAGCCTCGGTGGTGAGCTCTTCGAGAATCTTTTCGAGACGCGCAATCATCGCCTTTTTGTCGGCGACTTTCTTCTTCGCAGCCGCAACT
>CAYPVA010000665.1:0-1040 GCA_964414045.1 uncultured Lishizhenia sp.
CTTCAGGCCGAACTCACGATTAAGCTTGGTGACGTTGACTTTGCCATCTTGCATTCACTAGAAAATGACTTGCGTTTTGTCACCATCACTTCAAGCGCTAACATTGAACTTAGTAATGACGGCTTAGAAGTGCTAGTTCGAGGCAGTCAATATAAAAAATGTGCTCGGTGCTGGCATCACACAAACGATGTTGGGGGCAACCCAGATCACCCTGACCTCTGCGGCCGCTGCATAAGTAATCTTTTTGGTAGCGGTGATCATCGCCTTTTCGCTTGAAGCAATTGATCAATGAACCATAAAAAGATTTCATTTTTAACTTGCTTGGTCATTGCCACCATCACGCTGCTTTTAGACCAAGCAACTAAATGGCTTGCCTTAAGTCAATTACAGCAAGGAATCCCAGTACCAGTTATGCCTTTTTTTAATTGGCTACTACTTTTTAACCCTGGCGCTGCGTTTTCATTTTTAGCGCAAAGCTCTGGTTGGCAACGTTGGTTTTTTACCGCTCTTGGCTTGCTTGCCTGTATTTATATCGTCTATATGTTGCGCAAACATCAAGAAGAGCGAGTGCTTTGCATCGCACTTAGCCTCATTCTAGGAGGAGCGGCTGGCAATATTCTAGATCGCCTGATGTATGGCGCTGTTGTTGACTTTATTGATCTGTACTATGCCAACTGGCATTGGCCAGCCTTTAATCTAGCCGATAGCGCAATTTGTATCGGCGCTGCCTTGATGATTGCTAGCGAAGTGCGCAAGTCATTTGGCAAATCCCCTCAATCCCAGTAAGCTGGCGCCATGCAATCCCTTTTAAACAAAAAAATCGTTCTCGGCATCTCTGGTGGTATTGCTGCCTACAAGACACCCGAACTTGCTCGCTTACTGATGCAAGAAGGCGCATCTGTGCAAGTCATCATGACGGATGCCGCCCAGCAGTTTGTAACACCAGTGACGATGCAAGCCCTAACTGGCAACCCGGTTTACACCAGCCAGTGGGATAACAGCATCAGCAATAACATGGCGCATATAGAGCTGTCTCGCGC
>CAYPVA010000666.1:0-1039 GCA_964414045.1 uncultured Lishizhenia sp.
CCATCGTCATCATCGAGCACAACCTCGACGTCATCAAAACCGCCGACTGGCTGATCGACATGGGGCCGGAGGGTGGCGCAGGCGGCGGCACCGTGGTGGGCGAGGGGACACCCGAGCAACTGGCCAAAAACAAGGCCAGCTTCACCGGCAAATACCTGGCCAGACTCCTTTGAAAAGCATCGGCTTTGCAGATTGCTCGCTGAAAGGCCTTTGAAACTTCTGCGCAGCAGAGGGCCCAGGCAAAACAGCCATGCCCTGATCCATGTCATCTTGCGTTCAAGTCCATCCCGCAAAATGGCTTTTTTCAGGGATATATATGAACAATCAGCGCCACCACTACGACACCCTCAGCCGCCTTTTCCACTGGCTCACGGCCATCGCCGTCTTGCTCGCCTTCATCCTGGGCCCTGAGCACTTTGGCCGAGAAATGCGCCAAGGCCTGGACCCGGCCACACGATGGGACATCGTGCTGCACGAATCGCTGGGCGTGCTGGTGATGGCGCTGACCTTGTTGCGCCTGCTGTGGGTCGCGGTCCGCCCGGCCAAACCTCGTTTTGACATGCCCGTTTGGATGCAACGGGCTTCCCAGGCCACGCACGGCTTGCTGTGGTTACTGCTTCTGGCCGTGCCTATGAGCGCATTTTTGGCTCTGGGCAGTGAAGGCCACCCCTTGACCTTGCTGGGCAGTGTCCGTGTGGACGAGATGCCCTTCATGTCGCAATCGCCGCTGGCCCATCTGGCCGACTGGGGCGACGTGCATGGCGCGCTGGGTGACCTGATCCTGTGTCTGGCAGGCCTGCACGCCGTGGCAGCCATCAGCCACCATGTGCTGCTCAAGGATGGTGTCCTGCTGTCCATGCTGCGTCCACGCCGCTGAACACTGCGCTGACAACACCGCTCATGGAAACAGAACTGAAGTTGGCCCTGTCCGCGCAAGACTTGCCGCGCTTGCTGACTCATCCCATGCTGGCCACTTCCAGCAACAAGCATCGCCTGCTCAACACCTATTTCGACACGCCCGATCTGGCGCTGCAACAAG
>CAYPVA010000667.1:0-1037 GCA_964414045.1 uncultured Lishizhenia sp.
AGGCCGTTGTCAATCTCGAGATCTTCGATGACAAAGCTATGCACACCTGTGGTAGGCAATTCCATTGTGATCGGAAGCGCTTGTTGTTTCTTGGCGCTGTTCAAGCCATTGATGGTTATCTTCTTACCAGCAGCAGAAGTATAGAATTGCGGCAAACCTGCTTGCATCATTTTTTCGCCATCAAATTGATCAAACCCATTGGTAGCAATGTCATTGACATACACAATAATTTGATCTTTCTTACCAGCTTGCAATAAGTTCATGCGCAAGAATAAATCTCTTTCATTAGAAGTTGACTTCAAACCAGCTACACTTCCGTTAATGGAGGTAAAGTGAGCCCGCATAGAATTGGTTAAACCTAAACTTCCTGTAGTACTTCCTGAATTGACACGGACCCAAAATGATTGCATTGGTGGAATGAGGTTACTCACCCCTGCTCCATTTAAGTTGGTTCCAATGCCACCTGTACCTGCAACATAGGTATCAAATACCATGGAACCAGCAGTGGATCCAGAGGCAGTTCTATACCACATGGTATTACCTACATCAGTTTTTGTCACCGCATCCCAATCTAGGTAAGATGGATACGGGTTACTTACTAAGTTAAAACCCTCAAAACCTTGCCCAGCTGTTCTGCTTAGGTTTCCGATGGTAATAGCGCCATTGTTCAACAAACCACCAGTAAAGTTTATGGTTGCATTACCCATTGCTTGGGTATAATAACCTTGTCCTACAACCAAGTTTTCAGGCGTACCACTCGAAAGCGCTGTCCAAGTATTGTTCACTTCATCGCGTTTCTTCACTACATTGGCTGCATTAGAAGCATAATATGCTGAAGAACTAGCTGAACTTACCGGACTACCCAAATACCAGAAACGACCATTAGGTGTAGATCCGTTGTTAGTACCTGTTATATCTTGCTTCACATTGTATGTTCCGGTACCAGCCAAAGTACTGCTTGACCCTTGCACCAATGTAGCACCACTTTCAAGTGTGAGGGTACCGTTGTTGGTGAGGGTGCCGGAGATGGTGAGTTG
>CAYPVA010000668.1:0-297 GCA_964414045.1 uncultured Lishizhenia sp.
GCCGACGAAATTTCGCAGGGCGGCGCGCTCACACTCGCCGTCGCTAGCGCATACATCGGCGCATACAACACGGCGTCGTTCACAGCCGTCTATTCGACCGGTGTCATTACCTCGACCGGCTCGGGTGCTCTAACCATCGGCGCGCCGGGCAACACTTCGGCCGTCACAATCGGAGCTGCGGTTACCTCTGGCGGACCAATTGCTGTTACCGCATCGACCGTCACTGTAAATGCTGCGATCACGGCCACCTCGGCTCCGATCACCTTCACCACCACCGGAGGTGTGACCCAAAACTCG
>CAYPVA010000668.1:307-1035 GCA_964414045.1 uncultured Lishizhenia sp.
GCATTGAACCTCGCCGGAACCGCAACCTACACACCGAGTGCATTCACGGTTGTCGGCGGTACGGCTGCACGCACATTTGTGATTACCTTTGACACTCAAGGCGGTTCGGCCGTGGCTCCGGTTGTTTTCCCAGATGGCGGAACCGTCACCTTGCCAACTGCTCCAACCCTCGCAGGTCAGGTTTTTGATGGTTGGCACACATCGGCTAGCCCAGGTGCTGCTCTATCTTCGCCATACACCCCGACTGCAACCGCAGACTTCACTTTGTATGCGCACTGGACCACCCCACCGGTTAGCGTTCAGTGGGTTGCGCCATCGGCTGCTCAGCTTTATCCGCAACTAACATCGGTTGCCGGCGGCACAGCTGTCGTTGGCTCACCAGTCACTATCCGACTAAATGGTTTCAACCTCGACCTTTCGAGTGAAATCACCTGCTCATCGGGCACGCTGAAAGTCGTTTCGAAGGCGAAGAGTGAGATCGTGCTCGAGATTTCTGGTGCGACTGTCGGGCGCGGCTCGCTGACCTTCAGCAGCCCATTGCGCTCGCTGCGCCTCGACTCGGCTTACACAGTTCTTGCAGAAAAGCCGGCCGCACCGAACGCCTACATGGTCAAGGTTGTCGTGATTGGTTTTGGCATCGGCTCAACCAAGGTTTCGCAGAGCGGTCTAGACAAGATCGCGTATCAGGTGTCGGATGCAGCTGCGGGCCGCGACATCCTCATCACTGG
>CAYPVA010000669.1:0-709 GCA_964414045.1 uncultured Lishizhenia sp.
ATAACCCGGCGCCTATCTCAACACGTTATTTAAAGGATGGAGCTTTTTTACGTTTGAACAACGTGACATTAGGCTATCAATTGCCTACGGCTAAATTGGGAATCAATAAGTTTATTTCCAGCGCACGTTTGTCTGTAACAGGACAAAACCTATGGGTGAATACCAATTATGATGGATATGATCCAGAAGTTAATAAAGATAACTCCATTAACGGAGTCTTGTCTTATGGTATAGACTACATGAGCTATCCAAAAGCAAAATCTTTGATTGTTGGTTTAAATCTTACATTCTAATTTGAATACCTACACAGAAATGAAAAAGTTTAGAAATATAGCCATGATAATGGTAGGGATGACAGCCTTAGTAGGTTGCTCCGATTTGAATGAAAAAGTTTTGGATGAGTACAATGCTGCAGGCTTAACGGATAAGCAAGCGGCTGATGGAATGATCGCACCCGTTTATGCGGTATTGCCTACGATTTTCCAGCACACAACACTATTTGCCTTGCAAGAAATTTCTACGGATGAGGCGATTTTGCCTTACCGTGGTGGAACGGACTGGGGAGATAATGGTATCTATTTATCGCTACATAAGCATGAGACGACAAGTACGGATCCCAATGTGAAAAATACTTGGAATGCCGTTTTAGCAGGTATTTCTCGTTCTGTTACGGCAATTAATTCATTGAAATTAAACAATGATCCGAATG
>CAYPVA010000669.1:719-1035 GCA_964414045.1 uncultured Lishizhenia sp.
TTGTATCTAGCAGAAGCTCGCGGTATGCGTGCCTATTACAACATGGTGATGTTGGATTTATTTGGTTTAGCATTTTCGAAAGAAGACTTGGGTGATGTTACGGCGATTTTACGCGGCGAGGCTGCGATTGCATACATCAAAAGTGAATTATTGGATGTGGAGCCAGTCTTATCTACTTCGGTTGGTCCTGGACGTTTGACGAAAGCGGGCGCATGGGGGCTACTAGCTCGTTTACACCTAAATGCAGCCGTATGGCGTGATCCTTATGGAACGGCAACGCACAAGGCTGAGGATATGGATAAAGTCGTTGAGTATA
>CAYPVA010000670.1:0-1033 GCA_964414045.1 uncultured Lishizhenia sp.
GTATGACGGGCTAGATGACAGCTCGTTAGTCGGCATGTTGGAGATGGCGGCTAACATGGGGACTGGTGGTCTTGCCGAGCTTGGCGGTGGGCTTTCCTATCTTGGCGCTTTGCCATTTGGCGCGCTCGGCCCACAAACCAATAATAGCTGCGGCAGTTAAAAGAAAGATGAAAATTAAAGAGTTTTCTGCCATTTCTTCATGAACATGAATCAGCTTGTGAGAAATGCCTTTGACATGTTCGATGCTTTCTTCGGCGGGTTCTCCGGTAAAATATGCAACGATACCACCAATACCACTGATCAGTAGAATAATATACGCACTAAGTGTTGTCTTTAAGTTAGATTTGAGCAGGGCAATAACAAGAAGTAAAATGCCAAATAGCGATCCTAGAATTGGAAAATGATTGCTGAGTAAATGTAAGTAAGCCATAGTTGCTGGGGTTTTGTTTAACGAAAGTTAAGCAAAAAATCAATGGGCGTAATAAGGAGAAATCATTAAATAAACGACAACACCCGTTACGGCAACATACAACCAAATCGGAAACGCAAATTTTGCCCATTTTTTATGCTTTTGGTAGTTGCCTTCCCAAGCGTGTAAGTAAGTGAACAAAACCACCGGAATAACGGCAATACTGAGGGAAATGTGCGAAAGCAATAAAATGAGATAAGCCAACCTCGATGACTTCACATAATTAAGTTCTATTTCATCTAGTTTACCGTTGGCATCTAAATCACCATAGATGGTGGAATCGGAAGTCATGTGGTAAGCGACATAACAAAGCAGGAATAGAACACTTAGGGCTAGTGCCACTTGAATTGTTTTTTGGTGCTGTTGTACTTTTCCGTTTTTAATAAAATACAGGTACTTGGGAGACTGTCCCTCCTTATAGATATTTTGGTTACGACCAAAACGATGTGAACTGCGACCTTCCAGAAAGTCCTCAAATACCTTTTTCTCATTATCGCCACTGGTACTATTAAATTCTACATGGTGTTCCATGTATTGTTTCATCATATCTGCTTTTTTCAAACG
>CAYPVA010000671.1:0-1030 GCA_964414045.1 uncultured Lishizhenia sp.
GCCATTGCAGTACTTGCATTATTTACGACTTCTGTTCCGGGCGCAATGCCTACAGAAGGTTTAGACACGGGTGATACAGCCTGGATGATTGTAGCCTCTGGCTTAGTTTTATTAATGACACCAGGGTTAGCTTATTTCTACGGAGGAATGGTTAATCACAAAAATGTGATCTCAACGATGTTACAATCGTTTATCGCAATGGGTGTAATTTCCGTTATTTGGATTGTTTTCGGATTCTCTTTGGCATTCGGCGATTCATTAGGCGGTTGGATTGGTGACCCTAGAACATTTTTCATGTTCAACGGCGTGTTTGACCATAAACTTTCATTGGGATCATCTGACCAATTAAAATTCACTATTCCATTTGCACTATTTGCATTCTTTCAAATGAAGTTTGCCGTAATCACTCCAGCTTTGATCTCTGGTGCATTAGCAGAACGCATTAACTTCCGTGCTTTTGTTCTATTCATGGTGTTATTCTGTGTAGTTGTTTATGCACCTTTAGCACATTGGTCTTGGCATCCAGATGGTTTCTTATTTAATTTAGGCGTTTTGGATTTTGCAGGTGGTACAGTCGTTCACATGTCAGCTGGCTGGGCTGCCTTAGCAGGCGCTTTATACTTACGTCGTCGTAAGTCACACATTGAGTCAAACATTTTGCCTCCAGCTAATATTCCTTATGTATTATTAGGTACCGGATTATTGTGGTTCGGATGGTTTGGATTTAATGCAGGTTCTGCCGTAGGAGCCAACGGATTAGCCGTAACAGCTTTCGCAACAACACACGTAGCTGCAGCCGCAGCGGGTTTATCATGGATTTTATTCGATGTAACTCGTGGTAAAAAAGTATCTGCATTAGGTTTTTGTATTGGCGCTGTGGTTGGTTTAGTAGCTATCACACCTGCATCTGGATTCGTAACAGTTCCAGTAGCTATTTTCATTGGTGTGATTGCGGCAATTGTTTCGAACATAGCAGCACACTGGAGAGCATCTTCTAACTTAGATGATACATTAGACGTATTCCCTTGCC
>CAYPVA010000672.1:0-1028 GCA_964414045.1 uncultured Lishizhenia sp.
GTACGCGACGACGGCAAATTAGATATCCGCTTAGAGGTTCCAAATGACAGCCGCTACGATGCCGCAGAACAAAAACTCATTGACATACTTACCGCAAACGAAGGTTTTTTGGCGTTGACCGA
This sequence comes from uncultured Lishizhenia sp., assembly GCA_964414045.1. Taxonomy (GTDB): domain Bacteria; phylum Bacteroidota; class Bacteroidia; order Flavobacteriales_D; family Crocinitomicaceae; genus UBA952. The sequence goes on from CAYPVA010000672.1 coordinate 123, forward strand.
CAAAAGCGATCCTGATCAAATCAGAGCAATGCTTGGCATGAGTAAAAAAACCTTTAAGCAAGCGGTTGGCAAGCTTTACAAGCACCGCCGCATTGCTATAGAAGCTGATGGCTTGCGCGACCTCAATAATCCGAGGGTTTAACGGCCGTCGCCATCGAGTAAATTACCCAAGCCGCCCAAAATACTTCCCTCCTCTTTTCTGGTGGTTGTGCCATAGGCCAGAATACGTGAGGCTAGTCGCGAAATTGGCAAACTTTGCAACCATACTTTTCCGGGGCCTTTGAGTGTGGCAAAAAACAAGCCCTCTCCACCAAAAATGGTATTTTTAATGCCGCCAACAAATTGAATATCATAGTCTATTTCTTGCGTGTAAGCAACCACACAACCGGTATCTACGCGCAAAATTTCACCTGGCTGTAGGGTGCGCTCTGTAATGTAGCCACCAGCATGGCAAAATGCGAAACCATCTCCTTCTAATTTCTGCATAATGAAACCCTCACCGCCAAACAAACCTGTACCAAGTTTGCGCTGGAACTCTATGCCTACGCTAACCCCTTTTGCCGCGCACAAAAAAGCATCTTTTTGACAAATCATCTTGCCATTGTATTGTTGGAGGTCAAACGCTATGATTTTTCCGGGGTAAGGGGAAGCAAAAGCAACTCGTGCCTTTCCGAGGCCTTGGTTGGTAAAAGCAGTCATAAATAAGCTCTCGCCCGTTAATAAGCGCTTGCCCGCACTAAAAAGTTTGCCCATGAAACCCGTTTGAGCAGAACCATCGCCAAAAATGGTTTGCATTTCAATGGATTGGTCCATGTACATAAAAGCCCCGGCTTCGGCAATTGCTGTCTCTTGCGGATCGAGTTCGATTTCGATCAGTTGCATTTCTTCCCCCTTTATGTAGTAGTC
>CAYPVA010000673.1:0-1027 GCA_964414045.1 uncultured Lishizhenia sp.
TCCGTTGGACGGCACGACCAATTTCATTCATGGATTTCCGCAATACGCTGTATCGATTGCTTTAGCAGTTAATGGCGTAACTCAACAAGCGGTTGTATACGACCCCAATCGCGATGAATTATTTACTGCGACTCGTGGTGCGGGTGCCTACCTAGATCGCCGTCGTTTGCGTGTGGCAACGCAAGATCGATTGAGCAACTCTTTAATTGGCACTGGTTTTCCGTATCGTGAAGATCAAGACCTTGAAAAGTACCTAAAGATTTTTGCTGAGATGTCTCGACAGTGCGCCGGTTTGCGTCGCCCAGGCGCTGCTTCATTGGACCTGGCTTATGTTGCAGCTGGCCGTTACGATGGATTTTTTGAGAGCGACCTCAAGCCGTGGGATATGGCTGCAGGAGCCTTATTGATTACTGAGGCGGGTGGTTTGGTTGGCAACTACCGCGGCGAAGAAGGTTTCTTAAAGAGTGGCGAAGTGATGGCTGCAAATCCACGCATTTATGCGCAAATGGTGCAGTGCCTCTCTAAGTATTCTGCTTGCTAGGGCAGAATAAAAAACCAAAGAACCAAAATACCAATAATCCAGTCGCTACATTGATTGAATATCTAGGCTTTAATTAAATCCATCGCACGCACGCCATGTGCATCGATCAACAAGGCATTTGCTCGTGGGGCAGTTGCCTCTGGGTGGTCCAAGTCCCAGTCTGATAGCACCCAGCGTTGCCAAGATTGATTTCCTAATGACTCTTGATGGTGTCCTGGTCTGTGGGTATGACCATGAATTAATTTATCAGCGCCATGTTCACGAAGTATTGCTGCGCATGCTTGCGTAGTGACATTCGTTTTTATTTGATTTTGTTGATAAGCGGTATGAGAAGCACGTTCATAATTTGCGTGACTATTCATACGAAGTTGGTTGGCAATAGATCTTCGCCAATGAATTGGCAGGGAGAGAAATAACTTTTGCAGCCAAGGTTTCCTGACCCACCCGCGAAATAGTTGATAGCCAATGTCGGCGGTACACAGAGCG
>CAYPVA010000674.1:0-1027 GCA_964414045.1 uncultured Lishizhenia sp.
TGGGCAGCCAGACTTAAGCAAACTTCAATTAGAGGACAATCGGAAAAATGATTCCGCTGAAAATGATACAATTCTAAAAACAAGTAATCGTTGGAAACAACGGAGTTGTCATTAACTCAAACTTCTATAGCGAATGCGCTTAGGCCCAGCGTCGCCGAGGCGTTTTTTGCGGTTTTCTTCGTACTCAGAATAAGATCCTTCGAACCAATAAACTTGCGAATCTCCTTCGAAGGCTAAAATATGTGTACAAATGCGATCTAAAAACCAACGGTCGTGGGAGATCACTACCGCACAGCCGGCAAAGTTCTCGATGCCTTCTTCTAAGGCGCGCAGTGTATTGACGTCGATGTCGTTGGTTGGCTCATCAAGCAACAACACATTGGCTTCTGTTTTGAGTGTCATGGCCAAATGCAAGCGATTGCGCTCCCCTCCAGAGAGAATACCCACTTTTTTATTTTGGTCTGAGCCGTTGAAATTAAATTTGGAGAGGTAAGCCCTGGAATTGATTTTTTGGTTCCCTACTTCAACATACTCCAAGCCGTTCGAGACGACGTCAAAAACTGTTTTATCCGGATGAATATCCTTGTGTGTTTGGTCAACGTAGCCAATTTTAACGGTATCCCCGACCGTAAACTCGCCTTTATCTGGTGCAAGCTCAGCCATGATCATTTTGAAAATAGTGGTTTTACCAGCGCCGTTAGGCCCGATGATTCCGACGATACCTGCCGGCGGCAATTTGAAGTTGAGGTCGTCGTAGAGGAGTTTATCGCCAAATGCCTTGGCCACATGAATGGCATCGATGACGTTATTGCCCAAACGAGGACCGTTCGGAATTGGCATTTCGAGTTTGGCCTCTTTCTCGCGGGCGTCTTCAGAGAGCATTTTGTCGTAGTTCTGCAGACGTGCCTTGCTTTTTGCCTGACGTGCTTTTGGGTTCATGCGCACCCATTCGAGTTCGCGGGCCAACATTTTTTGGCGCTTAGACTCTGATTTCTCCTCTTCTTGTAAGCGTTTGCCTTTTTGTTCG
>CAYPVA010000675.1:0-1025 GCA_964414045.1 uncultured Lishizhenia sp.
CGATGCACTAATGAGGCTCAAACAAGAATGTATTTAATCGAACCTTTGTTGGAAATTTTAGGTTATAGTCATTCCGATGATATTCTAACTGAAATTAATGCTGGTTGGGGCCAAAAGAATAAAAAAGCAGATATTGGGCTACTTTTACCAAAATCTAAGGAGCCTGAGGTAATTATTGAATGTAAAACTTACGGGAAAAATCTTACCGATAAAGAAGCAGACCAATTAAATGGATACTTTTTAAATACTAAAAATAGTAAGATTGGAATTTTGACAAATGGTATCATTTGGAAGTTTTATTCCCCCAATGAAGTAAATAAAGAAATAGGTTTATTTCCAATCCCTTTCATGGAATTGAATTTCTCTGAAATTAACGATGATTTGATAGCCCAATTTTCTCGTTTTCAGCGAAATATTTTAAAAGAGGAACTCAAAGAATTAATTGAAGAGGCACAAGATTACTTTTTTCTGCAAGGATTTGAAGAAGCATTAGTTAGTGAGCTTTCAGATCCATCTGACGATTTTATTAAAGCCATCTTTAACAAGATGCTTAAAGCAGATGGAAAGAGAATGACCGAAGCAATAAAAAGCAAAATTCGTTCAGCGATTCATTCAAACTCGATCCAATCGGCTTTACCCAAATTAATTGAGTTAGAAGCAAAAAATGGTGGATTAATTATTACTACTGCAGAAGAGTTGAAAATTTATCATACGGTTAAAACAATTCTTCTAAGTAATTTCAAAAAAATTGAACCTACTCGTATTTCATATAGAGACAATAAAAATAGTTTCATTGTAATAGTTGATGACAATCAAAAGAAAACGGTATGCAGAATTACCTCTAATAGAGGACGACATTATTTAGAAATTAATGGTGTTGATAAGAAACATGAAGTTAGTGGGATTGACAGTATTGTCATCTTAAGCAAAGCTTTAAAAGATGCTGCTACTCCTTTTCTAGTTTAATCTCGAGATATAAATAAAAGGGAAGTGATTGCTTCCCTTTTTTGTTCCTAAGTATTATG
>CAYPVA010000676.1:0-1024 GCA_964414045.1 uncultured Lishizhenia sp.
CATATTTCTTTGGATGATAACACCGCAAAACAAAATGGAAAACTACTCGACAACCAAGGCAAGGTTTTGAAAAACTTTAATTTGACAAGTGGTGAAAACCATATTGATATCCAAGATTTGGATAGTGGGGTGTATTTTGTAAAGATTGATACACAAAGTATTAAAATCGTTAAAGAATAAGGCTCTTATTACGAAACTCAACATCAAACTTGCGCGTACTCCTTTACATGAAAAAACTTTTATTCTTCGTCATATCCTTATTGCCTGCTTTATCGCAAGCTCAAATCAGTAAAAATCAATTTTCCTTTTCCGGTGTTTATGGCCTTATTCTGAGTAACGATTTGACTCAGACCTCAAGAAATTACGACTGGTATCCAGGTTCATCTGGCGTGAATTTGAAATGTGCTGCTATCAATGGATTGCAATTGCAATTTCAGCATTTTTTCAAGGATAGTAAGTGGTTTGCTTCTGCTCATTATGATCGGCGCTGGCTGAATTACACAACTACTTTATATAGTGCGAAATACGATCCCAATACTGTATATAATTACTCTAAAAATGTTGAGTTGAATACCCAATTTGAATCCTTTTCATTGGGCGCAGGATGGCGTTTTGTGATACCTAACTCTCGGTTTTCTGTTGATTTTAGCACCGCATTTACTTACAAATTTTTTGCGGACAACAAGTTAAGTACTACATCACCAGAATTGGGCTTTGGGTATCCAACTGACATTGAAATGACACAAGATTTAGATGATGGCGACTTCTTTTATTACGTTGAAATGGACTATACCTATTATGCTAAACTTTTGAATTTTAGCGGCTTAAGTTCTGTAAAATACCAGTTAAATTCAAAGTTGGACTTACAGTTTAACATTTTAATTTCTAGTGCGCTGAAAGGAGCGTACTCATTTGAAACGATTACAAAAGGCCCTGTAGAAGTCATCGGAAATACAATTATTAATAACATACATAGTGATAACTACGACAATATTGGGAATGTTCGTACCCGTTATTTAAACTT
>CAYPVA010000677.1:0-1019 GCA_964414045.1 uncultured Lishizhenia sp.
TGGCAGAGGGTAATTTCTGGGGAAGAACCATCGCGGCGATTTCCTCTTCGACGGATCCCAGCAGCTACCACCATTTTGGTCCCTATGCACCGGGATTTATCAAGATGCCCTATAATAATTTACAGGCGTTAGCGGAAAAATTACAAGATCCAAACGTAGCGGCCTACATGGTGGAACCTATACAAGGAGAAGCAGGCGTCGTTTTACCTGATGCCGGTTACCTAAAAAAGGCGTCGGAACTTTGCAAGAAACACAATGTTCTATTCATCGCTGACGAGATTCAAACGGGCCTCGGACGGACGGGAGCTTGGTTAGCCTCTCACCATGAATTCGTACATCCCGACATTTTATTATTGGGCAAAGCCTTATCGGGAGGCTTCATGCCCGTTTCTGCAGTCTTGTGCCGTGATGAAATCATGTTGACCATTAAACCCGGCGAGCATGGTTCAACGTTCGGTGGAAACCCTTTGGCCTGTGCCGTGGCGAATGTAGCCATCGATATTTTAGGGGATGAAGATTTGATTGAAAACGCGGAAAAGCGAGGCCAGCAATTGATGAAATTCCTACAAACCTTACAAGCGAAAACGGCGCTCATTCGAGAGGTACGCGGCAAAGGTTTGCTTTGTGCCATTGAGATAAATACCGATGAAGAAAGTCCGGTAGCCTGGGAAATCTGCCTCGATTTCATGCGAGCGGGTCTTTTGGCGAAACCGACACATGGCAACAAAATCCGTTTAGCACCTCCTTTGACGATTACCAAAGTGGAGATGGAACAGGCCTGCGAAATTATCGAGAAAGTATTTTTTGGCTATTAACGTATCTCGAAGCAACGCATCGAAATGCCTCCGTAAACGAGTTGTTCAAAGGTCGTATGGACTTGTTCGTCGGCGCGCGCTAAAGCCAAACTGTATAAGAGCGGAATATAATGATCCGGCGTAGGGACCGAATAACGCCCACCCGGAGCACGTTCGTAATCCAAGAGTCCTTCGACGTTTTTGTCGGCAATTAAGTTCGCCGAC
>CAYPVA010000678.1:0-523 GCA_964414045.1 uncultured Lishizhenia sp.
GTTTCGGTGGTGAAATCCTCTGCGAATTTCCAACTGCTGATTTTGTCTACCATTGCGGCCTCCTGCCAACAGCATAAAACCGCTCATGCCTTTTGCCCCGTAGCCTTGCGGTAACCTTGAGCCATGTTTGGCATCAGCGGCGAAAAATTGCTCATTCTCGGGCTTATCGCTGCCGTCGTGCTCGGCCCAGAACGTCTTCCGTATTACGCGCAGCAGTTGGCCAAGCTCATCAAGAACCTCAAGAAGTTTGCCGATGGAGCCAAGGATCAACTGAGCGCCGAGGTTGGCGAAGAACTCGACTGGAAAAAGCTCGACCCGCGTCAGTACGACCCGCGTCGCATCATCCGCGAGGCACTGATCGAGGATGAGCCTGGCTCGACCGCCCCTGCCGCTTCGCTCGGCACCGGGTTGAATCAGGCCAAGGCGTTTCAGCCACTCGCCGCTGGAGAGAACGCACCATCCGACAACGAGGCCACCTAGGCTCGACGCCTCAGCGCGAGGCTCGAGAACAGGCGCATCGCCT
>CAYPVA010000678.1:533-1017 GCA_964414045.1 uncultured Lishizhenia sp.
TTGAATAGCGGCGCCATCGTCTTCCAATCGCGCGCACGGTTCGGCAGGTGCAGTAGGGCGCCAAACCAACCGGTCTTTGCAACGCCGATGCTCTTGGCCTGCGTGTACTTCAAGAGACCGGCCGGGCCATTTCGACGACCCAATCCACTTAGCTTCACGCCGCCCATCGGAGATTCCATCGAGGCAAACGAAGCGCGATAGCCCTCGTTCACATTCACGCTTCCGGCGCTAAGGCGACTGGCCACACGAATCGCCTCGCGCTCTGGGCCGACGACCGAGGCATTCAGACCGTAATCGGTATCGTTGGCCTGCTCGATTGCATCCTCGATGTCTGAGTACGAACTGACGGCAACAACCGGACCAAATACCTCGCCGCGGAACAACTTTGCGTCTCTAGGCACGTTGGTCAAGACGGTTGGTCGGTATGCGTTCGGGCCGGCCTCGACGGCCGCTGTGCCGCCGGCAACCACCTCGGCGCCGTGGT
>CAYPVA010000679.1:0-1016 GCA_964414045.1 uncultured Lishizhenia sp.
TCGTGCAACAATTGCTGCGGAATCAATTCATACTTGAGCATCGGAAACCGATGATTCTCAGGCAAAGGATGCGCATAGATAGGATCGTAGGCGATTTGGATCATGCACTTCAAACACGTGGGGAGTGGGAATGTTTGGGGCCTTTGGAGGGTTTTAATTATCTTTAAACCCATGACCGAACTCGAATTGCTCCGTACTGACCCAAACTATTACAGTAGTTTGTATCGCCAGCATAGAGTGGTTGTCTTTGCGCACCTTAAGCAATTTACGCCTGATGAAGCCTATATTGCTGACCTCTATCAGGATGCCATCATTGTGCTTTTAGAACGTGTTCGCGACCCCTATTTTCAATTAACTTGTTCAGTCAGAACTTACTTAATTGCCATATGCCGCAACCAATTGTTTAAACGTGCAGGGCGTCAACCCGAAATTGTTAAAATTGAGGGCGAAACAACCAATTACAACGATTGGCTCTTGCACGAAAAAGAAATGGAGCAAAACAAAACCCAATTAGATGAACTAGACCGGGTATTGGAATACTTCAAAACCAAATTCAAACAATGCTATGAGCTGCTTTACAGGTTCTACTTTTTGAAAGAATCTTTTGCGCTCATTGCACAAGTCTTGAAATATACCAATGCAGACAACGCCAAGCATCAGAAGGCGCGTTGCCAGAAAAAATTGCGTGAACTTTATATAGGAAACAATGAAGACTGAGCAAGAAGAACAAAAGGAATTTAACCGCTTGCTTGAACTGGCTTTCTTGCGAAAGGAAAGAAAATACCACAAGTTTAATCTACAGCGCGAGGAACGTCGAATAAATGAACTCCTTGAACCAAAGTCTGAAATCAAGTTCCAAAGAAAAAAACAACTCAGTTTCCCTTACATAGAATTTACCCCTGCTGAGCAAATCTTGGCTCAACGCACACAAAAAAGAAAGCAAATTATCAAGAAAATAATCATTGCTATCATATTGATTTCCATAGCATTATTGTTCTTTGCTAAATTTTATTTGT
>CAYPVA010000680.1:0-1016 GCA_964414045.1 uncultured Lishizhenia sp.
ACAATTCGATTTCGTCACCTGCTGTTGCAACACCTGGACCACTTACGAGTTCTTCACTTTTCTTAAACGAGTATTCTCCAACAGAAATTTTTCATTTCAGGAGGTTTACAGCTTTTGCTCGTGCAGACAACGCCTCGTTTTGTAAAGAACTCAAAGATGCAAGCGCTCCTACGAGTGGTGAGTGGTCAAAAGTACGACCTAACCAATGTACATTCTTTGTGAGGTTCTTTTTATCGCCGTGGTCAGCTAATTCCTTCTTAGTCATTTCTTGGAAAATCAATACCAAGGCTTCTAAGTCGTCTGGATTGACATTGTATTTCTTAAATGAACTACGAATGAGTTTCTCCATTGATTGAAAATCAGTGAAAGTGCCGATTTTCTTAGAATCGCCTGCTCCAATTTTCAAAGACCATTTTTTTCCTGAACCTTCGGTGTAAGTAGCAGCTGTATTAACGATGAAATTTCTTAGGTTGTTGTATTCATTCCACAATTTCAAACCCTCTTTGGCTGTCACTTTTGTGATATCTTCGCCAACCAAATGATGCATTGGTACGTCAAATTCATCTTTTTTCTCGATGGCCATTAAATTGAATTTAACGGGGAGGAGAGGCTTCGATTTGTCGTAATCTCTCCAGATAATCGTTTCGATGTCTTTGTCTTTTACCTTTTTGATGCTTTCTGGGCCTTCAACTTCCTTGATCAAATCTTTTTTAATCTGATCGACTAGAAAGACGAATTTTCCTGTTTCGGCATCTATTTTTTCGATTAGCGCTAGATACTTTTTAATTTTTAGGATCTTCGCACGACCGATTTCATCGTTAGTGGTTGTCTTGAGCTCAGTAATGAGATCTTGCTTAGCTGCCTCACCTCGCTCATATTGAGTAACACTACCCTTTTGAATATTCTCTTCGATTGCAACAAAGGCATCTAATATTTGCTTAGATACGTTTAATGCGAGAAGAGCAGTTAAAACCAAATACATCAGACCGATCATCTTCTGTCTTGGGGTTTCCTTA
>CAYPVA010000681.1:0-1010 GCA_964414045.1 uncultured Lishizhenia sp.
CATTTGATTCCTACCGTTATTAAAATAGGTATTAGGTTGACTCGAAAGTTTGTCTTTTTTACGATCCCGTAGGCAATCCCGATGGGCAACAAGACCATCGCTTGAGAACTCGAAAAAATGGCGGCGACGTAAAAGATGTTTGATCGAACGTATTGCTTGTTTAGCAAGGCGTGCCAACACAAAAAAACAAAAAGGTTGACAAGGATATTTTGAATCGATAAAGCCCAGTAGAATAAGTCGTAAAATATGGGAATTAGCATTCCAAAGCTAAGTATAAGCTTTTGAGAGGGGCTAAGTTTAATTTTTTTTAGGATGAAAAAATAGGTTGCAATAAATCCAATGATGGATAAATAGCTAATCCATTTTAAAGAAGTTTGACCACGAATAAAATGTGATCATTATGAGGCGTGAATAGTTCGACCAGAATGTGTTTAACTGAAGGGAAGTTTCCGGCATGATAAACGTAAGCCACGGGGACAATATCATCATTCCAGATGTCATAGGTAGCGAACAAATGGCCACAAATGATCAAAACAATAACGGGTATGTAGGGGATGATACGGCTTGCCTTCATTGACGTTGGGAGCTTTATGTATTCTGTATCAAATTTACATGCTTAAATCTAGAATGCGAAGTTGCAATTTTCGATCTCCTCGAAATTCGTTAATATCCAGGTGATATACGATTTTAATCGGTAATTGCTTTTCATAAGCATCCACTAAGCCTTCGTAAAAATCCCCGCGGATTCCAAAGCCAACTGCTTCCCAAGCGCGTCCCATGGGTTGATCAGCGATGACGATTTTTAGATGTTCTTCCTTCATGATCAAGGGGGCTTGACACAGGTAGACATTAGAACTTAAAAAATTGGGTAACATATTCCCCGGTCCATAGGGGGCTAAACGGGCCAATAAATTATCGTGAAAGGGAAGACTCAAAGCTTGCAGCGGAATTTCCATATCGATCCGAAGCTCCGCTTTTTGGGGGCCTTCGGCTGTTCCTGCTTTAACAAG
>CAYPVA010000682.1:0-1009 GCA_964414045.1 uncultured Lishizhenia sp.
GTGGTGTCAGGGTAAAATTCTTTGAAGCGAGAGATGACACCGTTCGAATTGCGGTAATATAACGAACTGGAGAGTGTCATTTTTTTCTTCTCTAAGGAATACGCCAAATCAAAACTATGGATATACTCCGGACTCAGGTAAGGATTTCCACGCTGTAAATTGAAAGGGTCTGAATAATTGGTAAACGGATTGAGCTCACTGGCGCTGGCTCTTTTGATGCGGCGAGAATAGCTTAAGCTCAGTTCAGACTTCGGTTTTAATTCATAGCGAAGGTGTCCGGAAGGAAAAAAGTTGAAGTATTTATTGACAATTCGAATGGAATCGGAAATAAGATCTGGGATTTGAAAAGCTTGCTCGGCGCGCAAACCTACCTGCATTTTCACCTTCTTAACTTGCTTACCCACAACACCATAGAGGCTGTAAATTTGTTCTTGATAGGCGTATAAAAAATTGGCCAACGTATCTTGCTCAAATATATTTGGCGTGCTAAGTGTAGACTCAGAATAGGTGTCGACAAGTTGGTCTCGGAGAATAGCTTTGGCACCAGCCTCTGTTCTGATCCCTAATTTTGGAAATAAGTAAGTGAGATCGGCTTGTGCGGTAGTAATGTTGTTTTTTTCAATATTAAACAAGCGTTGCTGGAAGGGATCGAGACCCGAGGCGGTTGAATCTGGGTTGTAGTAAAGATTGGTATAATATCCTTTGATGTTTTCTGTACCGAGCGATTGATTGAAATCGAGAATGAGATTTCCTCTTTCTTGCTTAAAATCATGTTTGTAGTTGACATTCAGGTCTAAATTTTGACGATTGGTTGGATCGTAAGAGGTGCGCTGCCACAAATCAATAATTTGGTCAGCGGAGTCAAGTTGGGCGTTCCAGAGGTCACCAGTTCTGTCGCGACGTGTCAAGGAGCCCGTAGCAACAAAACCAATGGTGTTGCGCGGATTGAGATTGATGTCAGTGCCTACCCTAAAGGTTTGACCCGCATCGAGGTCTGTGCCCGTACGGT
>CAYPVA010000683.1:0-1006 GCA_964414045.1 uncultured Lishizhenia sp.
ATACGAGTTTGAGGTCAGTCAATTTCCCGATCTGCTCCGCATTCAAGACATGTTAGCCGCAACGCAATCTTTCGAAGAAATCGACGCATCCGAATATCAAGCCATTTTTGCACAACTTTAAACATTCGTACCCTTCAAATCGTTAAACTCGCATGAAAAACACAGCACTCATCACCGGCGAATCGTCCGGAATCGGTAAAGAACTTGCACGCATACATGCCTCTAAAGGAAGAGATTTAATTCTTGTAGCAAGAAGATTAGACTTGCTTGAAAAGTTAAAAGAAGAGCTTTCAGCGCAATACAAAGTTTCAATTCAAGTGCTACAAAAAGACCTCAGTATTGTGGGTTCTTCTCAAGAGTTATACGACACCGTCAAACAAAACGGCTGGCAAGTTGACTACTTGTTTAACAACGCAGGTTTTGGAGGTAAAGGTGCGTTCCTAGACCGCGACCTCGAAAAAGACGTTGAAATGGTTCGCTTGAATGTCATGGCACTGCTCAAGTTGACGCATTTATTCGGCAAGGAAATGAAAGCACGCGGAAAAGGAAAAATACTTCAAACCGCAAGTACCGCTGGTTTTCTGCCGGGCCCTTATCAAAATACCTATTTCGCTACCAAAGCGTTTGTGGTATCGCATACCAAAGGTTTGGCGCATGAATTGAAAGGTAGCGGCGTGAGTGTTACGGCACTCTGCCCGGGCCCTGTAGCTACAGAATTTGCGCAGGTTGCAGGTTTTGGTGGTTCCAAAATGTTCGACGGCGCAGCGAGCGCTTTTAAAACTGCCCAAAAGGCATACAGCGCTATGGAAAAAGGAAAAGTAATCTGCATTTCTGAGTTGCAATTTGCGTTTTTGATCAAAGTCCTGCTGCCTTTTTTACCACAAAGCATGACTGCTGCAATCATTGCAAAAATGCAGCAATCCTAAACTTTTCTTTGTAGCTTTGCCTTATGCTTGGCATTCCTCTTTTTTTAAGCGACGTCGCTGGCTCTGAAGTCATTGTCATT
>CAYPVA010000684.1:0-1005 GCA_964414045.1 uncultured Lishizhenia sp.
CAAGATGGAAGGTGGTAGCGAAATTCTAGAATCAATACGTCGTATTCTAACTGCCGGCATTCCTGTCATGGGGCACCTCGGGCTTACGCCTCAGTCAATTTATAAGTTTGGCACCTACGTAGTGCGCGCCAAAGAAGACGAAGAAGCTCAAAGGCTCATCGCCGATGCTAAAGCGCTCGAAGAAGTAGGTTGTTTTGCGATTGTCTTAGAAAAAATTCCTGCTGCGCTTGCAGCAAAAGTGGCTCAAATGGTAAAAATACCTGTGATTGGTATCGGGGCCGGCGCCGGAGTAGATGGGCAGGTACTTGTTATACACGATATGCTTGGCATCAACAATGAATTCAATCCGCGGTTTTTACGCAAATACAATAATCTTCATGCGCACATGCTACAGGCTTTTCAAGACTACAAAGCCGATGTGCAATCTGGTGACTTTCCAAATGTTTCCGAGTCTTATTAAGCTGCTTTTTTTTGCTTGTGTACTCTTGCTTTGGAGCTGCAATAATGCGCAGCGCCCTCAAAAGTCGCGTAATAATAACCTTTGTAAACACAGTGAATACCTGCGTATCTATCGCATTCAAAACGGGTATCGACTCGAAATCCTCGACCCAGATACCCGTTGTAAAAAACAGGTCTTTCAAGTTTACAAACCTTACCGGCACATTGCAGTCTTGAGCGCCACGCATGTGGGCATGCTTTGTGCCATTCAACAACAGCAGAGGTTGAGCGCTATAGCCGCTGCGAAGTATGTTTACGACCCCAAAGTAAAGGCCTTGATACACGCAGGTAAAATTGAAGATTTGCGCACAGAGCAAGGTTTCTCAGCAGAAAAATTCCTCAAAAACGGAACGCAAATCGTTGTTTATAGTGGCTTCGGTAATGAAAACAAACAGCTGCAACGCTTAAAAGGCTCTACTATCTTGTGCATGCCCAATTATGAATGGCGCGAAAAAACGCCGCTTGCTAGGGCAGAGTGGGTGCTGTTATTTGGTGTTTTGAGTGGTG
>CAYPVA010000685.1:0-1004 GCA_964414045.1 uncultured Lishizhenia sp.
CGAAATGGAAGTGAAGGGTCGCAATCTTTCAGAAGGCATTCCGCGTAGCTTCACTGTTACCAGCAATGAAATTCTGGGAGCATTAACTGATCCATTAAATCAAATTGTGACCGCAGTTAAAGCCGCCTTAGAACAAATTCCACCAGAGCTAGCATCGGACATCGCTGAACGCGGCATGATGCTCACAGGTGGTGGTGCCTTGTTACGAGATCTAGATCGCCTCTTGTTAGAAGAAACCGGCTTGCCCATTCACGTAGCAGAAGATCCATTAACTTGCGTCGCTCGTGGTTGCGGTATCGCACTTGAGCGTATGGATAAGTTGGGTGGCGTGTTCTCGCAAGAATAAAAGACGCACGCGTCAATCTAGGAATTGCAACATAGCGCCCCACCACTTTTCAGACAGGGCATTCCGGCCTTACTTAAACTGATTGTCTGTCTATCAATCAGCATCGCTCTGATGCTGATTGATTTCCGCTTTAAAGCACTTGATCCGATTCGCTCTGTCTTAGAAAAAGAAAATCAAGCAATGAAAACCCGTCTAGCAGAGCTCTCGCTGCTAGCCAATCAATCAGAATTTTTAATGATTGAGAATCAAAATTTGCGCGAGTTGATGGCACTGCAAAACCAAGTACCTTTTAAAACTTTATCCGTTGAAATTCTGTTCAATCCGCCCAATCCAATTTCACAACGAATTGTGATTAACCGAGGCAGCAATGATGGCTTAAAACTCGGCAATCCGATTGCCAACGATGCGGGCATTCTTGGTCAGGTTGTGCGACTCTATGAGCGGTCTGCGGAAGTATCTCTGTTGGAAGATCGTGATTTTGCAGTTCCAGTACAAGTTGCTCGTAACGGGCTTAGAGCCGCTGTTTTTGGCGTTGGGCGAGGCAACCCATTGGAACTACGCTATCTTCCCGTAGCTAGCGATCTAGAGGTTGGCGACATCTTGCTGACCTCAGGCATTGATGGCGTCTATCCCCCAGGGTTTGCAGTTGCTGTCATCA
>CAYPVA010000686.1:0-1004 GCA_964414045.1 uncultured Lishizhenia sp.
AAAACATCCATGTTGCAAGACCTAGAGGCTGGTCGTAGTTTGGAGATTGATGCGCTCTTAGGATCGGTTATTGAATTAGGTCGCATTACTCAGACTCCAACGCCTTGTCTAAATACCGTCTTTGCTTTGACCAAATATTTGGATGAAAATGTACAGGCCTCTAAAGGTAGTTTGGCCTTGCCTTCAGTATCTGGTTACTAAAAATTATTTGATGTAATTTAAGTAATTTTTTTGTGCGGCAAACAAAAAGCCCTTGCGTTTTAGCAAGGGCTTTTGCATTGTTGATGTAGATGCGTGTTTATTCGAAACGATTATCGAGTCTACCGACGCCATCAATAATGATGCTGACGTTGCTACCAGGTTTCATAGATCCGACGCCTACAGAGGTGCCACAAGCAATGATGTCACCAGCTTCTAGTGGAACATCTTGTGAAATCAGGCTAATCAATTTAGCGGGCGGGAAGATCATGTCTGCAACTGGATAATTTTGACGTTCTTGATCGTTCAAAATAGTCTTGATGGTGAGCTTGCTGGGGTCAACATCCGTAGTGATGTAAGGGCCAAATACACCAAAGGTATTAAAGCTCTTTGAACGAGTCCATTGAGCATAACCAGGATCGCGATTCAGAATTTCAATTGCAGTGACATCGTTGATGCAGGTGTAGCCAAAAATCGCTTTTGCAGCTTCAGATTCATCTACTTCATGAATGTGTTTGCCAATCACAATTCCTAATTCACCTTCGTAAACCCCTTTTCCTGAATAAGATTTTGGTGTGCGAATCACTTGATTGGCTGCCAAGAATGAATTATTGCCTTTTAAGAAATACAGGGGTTCAGCAGGCACTGCATGCTCTAGCTTGGTAACAAGTGCATGAAAGTTATCGACCATTGCCACCATCTTCGAAGGGGTGCAAGGAATATCGATAGTGACATTTGCTAACGGGAGTGTTTCACCAGTAGCTTGTGGATTATTGAATAAATCTCCAGAGTACACAGCGATTTGG
>CAYPVA010000687.1:0-739 GCA_964414045.1 uncultured Lishizhenia sp.
ATCACGCCATCCACCGTTGCCGTGCACGACCACTTGAGCGAAAAGTCGCTGGCCGGCACCCCCGCTGTTCTCATCGACCGACGACTCGAAACCGTGCGGCTATCGTCGGTGACCACCGACGATTTCAGCGGCGCCGAACAGGCGGTGCGTCACGCACACTCGCTCGGGCACACACGCTTCGGCTTTCTGATTGCCGTGCCTGGCATCAAGGGCCACACCCCCGAACGGCCGGCCATGTTGATATCGGCGATTGAAGATCGCGTCAACGGCTTTGCTAACGGAGCGATCGAGTCAGGCGTCAAGCCGAAGCAGCAGTCTTGGCTGTTCTGTGAAGACCACCCGGTTGCATCGCAGGCCGCTGTCGCTGCGCTGCTCGACCAACCAAAGCCACCGACGGTTGTCTTTACCTCAAACAACGACATGCTGCTCGCTGTGCTCAAGGTGGCCGGCAACCGTCGCCTTCGCATCGGCGTCGACATTTCGGTGCTGACAGTAGATGACAGTGAGTGGGCTGCCGCAATGGTGCCTGGAATCACCGTGGTTTCGCGTCCGGTTGAAGATGTCGGTCGCATCGCCGTAGAGAGTCTGATTGCCGAGATCAACGACCCAGCCACCAAGCGCGAAAAGTTTGTTTTGCCAACCGAGCTTTTGGCGCGTGAATCAGTGGCTAATCTAAAGTTGCGTCCTGAGCTCGACCCTGACGCACCAAGCAAATATCGAGAGCAGGAGTAATCGCGCA
>CAYPVA010000687.1:749-1002 GCA_964414045.1 uncultured Lishizhenia sp.
TCCTGGGTCGCATCAGCAACGATCGCTTCGGCAAAATAATCCGTGACCGTCTCGAATCAAACGGTGTGCACCTCGAGCACAGCATCGACGCGACCGAGCTAACCACCCTTGCCGTGGTCAGCCTCGACTCAAACGGCGTGCCTAGCTACAGCTTCTATGTCAACGGCACCGCCGACTGGGGCTGGACGCCAGCCGAGCTGCCAACCGATGTCGACCTCGAAAACATGCACGCGACTGCGATTCAGTTTGGCTG
>CAYPVA010000688.1:0-1001 GCA_964414045.1 uncultured Lishizhenia sp.
TTCAAGGTACCAAGAGCAGAAGTCGTCCCAGACGAGCTTGTAGGTAGACATGAGGGCATCGGAAATGCGGAATTTGTCAAAGTTGTCGTTGATTTCGGACAAAACCTGAGAAAAGCGATTGTCAAACCATTCGATCGCCACTTTACTGGATAGTGGTTGTTCTATTTGTCGCACCTCCCAAGAAGAGACCAGTCGGTAGGCATTCCAAATTTTATTTGTAAAATTCCGCCCTTGTTCGCATTGAGAGCTATCAAATGGCAGGTCATTGCCCGCTGGCGAGGAAATGAGGATACCAACGCGAACGCCGTCAGCGCCATATTGATTGATGAGGTCAATAGGGTCTGGGGAATTGCCTAAAGACTTGGACATTTTGCGACCGAGTTTGTCGCGCACGATTCCGGTGTAGTCAACATTTTTAAATGGCTGCTGCCCCATGTACTCATAGCCAGCAATTGCCATACGGGCTACCCAGAAGAACATGATTTCTGGAGCAGTTACCAGGTCATTGGTGGGGTAGTAATAATTGATTTCAGGATTGTTTGGCTCCGTTAGGCCATTGAAAACTGAAATAGGCCACAACCAACTTGAGAACCAAGTATCGAGGACATCTTCGTCCTGACGCAGCTCACTAGCAGTAATTGTTCGACCTGCTTTTTCTGAGGCTAAAACAAGTGCTTCGTCTTGTGTTTGTGCAACGACGAAATCGGCAGGGCGGTCGCTGTAATACCAAGCTGGAATGCGATGTCCCCACCAAAGTTGACGTGAAATACACCAATCTTTGACGTTTTCCATCCAGTGGCGATAGGTATTTTTAAACTTCTCGGGATGAAACTGAATATTGCCGTTCATGACGTTTTCCAATGCTGGAGCTGCGAGCTCTTTCATTGAAACAAACCACTGCAAGGATAATTTGGGTTCAATAACGGCATTCGTGCGTTCAGAGAAGCCCACTTTATTGATGATGTCTTCGGTTTTAACCAGATAGCCGTCGGCCTCTAATT